>CAXUBB010000009.1:16855-19907 GCA_964249105.1 uncultured Bryobacteraceae bacterium
CTTCTCAGGCGCGAATTGCTGACGGAACACTCGAAGGCGTAATCAGCGCCGACGGGGTGGTCCGAACTTTCAAAGGTGTGCCGTACGCCGCGCCTCCGATTGGACCCCTGCGCTGGAAAGCGCCGCAGCCCGTCCAGCCTTGGACCGGAGTTCGCAAAGCTGTTGAGTACGGTCCGCGCTGCATGCAGGGCCATATCTTCCAGGATATGGTGTTTCAAGACCAAGGCCCCAGCGAAAACTGTCTGTATCTCAATCTGTGGATGCCCGCCACCGCATCCGCCGAATCCCGCTTGCCCGTTATGGTGTGGATTTATGGCGGCGGTTTCGCGGCGGGAGCCACCTCTGAGCCGCGGCAGGATGGAGGCAATCTATCAAAGCACGGCGTAGTAGTTGTCAGCATGAACTACCGCCTGGGAGTTTTCGGCTTCTTCTCGCATCCCGAACTAGCGAAAGAATCCGGTCACAACGCTTCCGGTAACTATGGACTCCTAGACCAAGTGGCCGCTCTGCAGTGGGTCCGTAAAAACATCTCCGCGTTTGGCGGCGACCCGAACAACATCACAATTTTCGGAGAATCCGCCGGGTCGTTTTCCGTCAGCGCCCTCATGGCATCTCCGCTATCCCGAGGGCTGATCCATCAGGCCATCGGTGAAAGCGGCGCTTTTTTCAGCAGCACACTCGCTTTGAAGCCGTTGGAACAATCCGAACAGGCCGATGCGAAATTTACGGAATCCGCCCTGGGAACCAGTTCGCTCGAAGCGCTTCGCGCCAAGCCTGCCGACGAAGTTCTGGGAGCTGCCCTCAAGGAAAGAGATGTCCGCTTCTCGCCCAACATTGACGGCTACTTTCTGCCGCGGGATGTTTACGCTATTTACGCCGGCGGCCGGCAAAGTCACGTTCCCCTGTTAGCCGGATGGAACGCGGATGAGGGCAGTTATCATGCCATCTTTGGAAAGGACGCGCCAACCGCGCAAAACTTCGCCGCTTACGCGCATAAAACGTTCGGCGACGATGCCGATCAATTCCTCAAACTTTATAGCGACGCGGACAACGAGCAGACAAAGAGATCCGCGCAAGATCTGGCCGGTGATCAATTTATTGCCTATTCCACTTGGAAATGGCTGGAAATGCAGCGGAGCCATGGAGACGCTCCGGTGTACCGGTACCGGTTTGAGGATGCGCCGCCGGGCAGCGCGGAAGAGTCCAGGGGGGCTTATCATTCCGCCGAAATCGAGTTTGTCTTCGGAGTGCTTTCCTCTAAGCATCTGCCGTGGCGTTCGGAAGATTTCAAACTCTCGCAACTCATGTCCACCTACTGGACCAACTTCGCCAAAACTGGCGACCCAAACGGACCAGGGCTGCCCGAATGGCCGCGCTATAACAGCAAGGATGGATACGAACTCATGCACCTCAACTTCCATCCTGGTGCCACGAAAGATCAACACCGGGCCCGCTACGAATTTCTCGACCGTCACAGCCGTTTCCAATAAAGTGACCGGCTAAAACTTCGCAATCAGCGTGATTCCGCCCACCAGCAGCGCTCCTCCCAGAATGCGCGAGATGTTCACGGGATGCACCTGCATATGGAACCAGCCAAAATGATCAATCACGATGGAAGTAATGAGCGCTGCCGTTACAGTCAATCCCATGAAAGGACCAGCTCCAACCCGGTTTACAAACGCCAATCCCGCATAAACCTGCACAGCGCCTACTAAGCCGCCGATCGGAGCCCACCAGGGCATGGACAGGATGCCCTGCGCCGTGGGAAGCGGTCGCGGCAGTATCATGGACATGCAAAGAAAGAATGCGGTGATGATGGCAAACGATACGGCGTTAGCCATCCACTTGTTCGTGAGTGACTGTCCAAGCTGACCATTCATCGGCGCGCCGCAAGCCTGTAAAACGCCGCCCAAAATAATCAACGGATAAATCCAAGCAGTGTTCATAAACGTTCTCCTTTTGCTTCCCTTTCGTCGAAATTCATTTGGTGAAAAAAATTATGGCTGCTGTCGCTAACGCCAGTGCTGGTGGCATCACGATGAGACCCACTTTCAGAAAGCTCCAAAAGCTGACGTTCAATCCCTCTCTGCGAATCGCAATCAGCCAGAGAATGGTAGCCAGTGATCCGGTGACGGAAAGATTAGGGCCGAGATCAGTCGCCAGCAGAACAGCATTGGTCATCGGCGCAGGACTGTGAGCCGCTTGTACGGTGGCTCCCGCAATCAGACCCAGAGGCAGATTGTTGATGAGATTGGTCGCTGTTCCCACCGCGAATGAGGCGCTCATAGGACCTGTAAACCGGCCCAGGGATGCGGCGGTATGGAGCGCTTGTGTTGTCCAGCGAAGGGCGCCTGCGCTTTCGGTCGCCTCCACCAAAACAAAAAGCGCGGCCACCAGCGGCAGCACGGACCAGGAAATATGACGGAGGATTTCACCCGGCCGTGTCTTCTCGCGAAACCCAATAAAGGCAGCGACAACCGCCACCGTCACAAACGTGGGCAAGCCAAGATCCTTGTCCAGCGCCGACGCAATCAGCAGAACTACGGCAACCAGCGCAATGCCGCCAAGCATCAGCTTGCCGGCCTGCGAGAGTTGCCCGTCCTCCTCTCCTTTTACTTGTCCTGTTAGATCCTTACGGCAATACCAGCGCAGCAATACATAAGTAGCGGCAATGGAAAGCGCCGATGGAATGATAAACATGCCGAGCCACTTTGGTAAAGGAGGCATGTGGGTATGAAATACGACCAGATTCGCCGGGTTCGAAATCGGCAGCACAAAACTGGCGGCATTGGCGATGAGCGCGCAAATCAAAAGATAGGGCAGCGGTTCCGCCTTTGATTTTTTCACGGCCGCCAGAACAGCCGGGGTCAGCACCACGGCGGTTGCATCATTCGACATAAACACCGTGACAACCGTTCCGATGCAGTATAGGAGCGTAAAAAGACGTGTGCGCGACCCCTTGGCTAAACGAATAGCTGTCGATGCAAGCCAGTCGAAAACGCCGTGAAGACGCGCCAGTTCGGACAAGACCATCATGCCTGTCAAGAAGAAG
>CAXUBB010000009.1:19926-28448 GCA_964249105.1 uncultured Bryobacteraceae bacterium
TCCCGCCGCCACGGCATGTCCGGCCAGTTTGAGCGGAATCAAACGAAAAAGAATCAGTAATAATGCGCCGCCGCCGGCCCAAACCACTTCGGGTTTTCCGAAAGGCCGAATCAGCATCAGCGCGATGCTTACAAGTGAAATACCCCATAACAGAATGTTGTGCATCCCTTTTACTCAAGCGTACAAAGCAAACAACTGGCCACACTCGCAAAGATTGGTAAACCGGCTTCTCACGGCAAAAACCGACTTTTCCCTGTGTGGTTTGCGTCCACTGTCGTCCGGTTTGTGCACGCAAACCGCGAAAGGCTAATGCAACCATTGCAAAGCTGCACAATGGTGAAGTGTTTGCATAAGCCAATGTATGAAGCGTAAGGCAACACGCAGCCGCATCGGGTTAAATGCGGCCAACTTCCTTCAGGCGGAAGCTGTAGGCGTTGTGCTGCCCATTCTTAACACGTTTTTGAAAGAGGCCCACTGGCGTTACGACCAGATCGGCATGGCTACCGCCATCGCGGGTCTGGGCACGCTCCTTTTTCAAACACCGGCGGGATTCTTGGTTGATAAGCTGTCCAACCGGCGCGCGCTATTTGCCGTTACATCGCTCGGTGTGGGCCTCTGTTTCGGCTTGATCCCGTTCGTGCCGCGCACTGCTTTGCCCATCGACTCGTTACTGTTCCTTTCCGGCGTCTTACAAAGCCTGTTTGTCCCGCTTTTAGCTGCGCTGGCTTTAGCCTTGGCCGGGCGCCAGGCGCTGAATCGTACTTTAGGAGAAAACCAGGGATGGAATCATACCGGAAACATTGCCGCCGCGCTGCTCGCGTTTGTCGCTGTGGGGCGCTTCGGCAGCGAATCAGTGTTCTTTGCGGTAGCTATTGCGTCGTTGGTCGGCGCAGCTTCGGTATTTCTGATCCGTCAGGATGATCTCAATGAGCAAGGCGGTTCCGGTGATAGCGACAAGCCTCATGGAAGTTGGAAACAGTTGTTGAGCAATCGCACCATCCTGTTCTTGCTGCTCTCCGTGGGAGCCTTTCATCTGGCAAACGCGCCCATCCTCCCCATGACCGCGCTCTATATTAAGCAACTGGGCGGATCAGATCGGCTTACTACGTTCACGGTGTTGTCGGCTCAGGCCGTGATGGTTCCCGTGGCCTGGCTGACCGGCAAGCTTTGTGACTCGTGGGGACGCAAGCCGACCTTAGCGATTGCTTTCTGGGTTTTGCCGGCCCGTATCTTGTCCTATACGCTCGCGCACAATCCGCACATGGTAGTTTTTCTACAGGCGCTTGACGGCATCGGTGCTGGCATCTACGGCGTGGCGATTGTCGCCTTTACCGCCGATCTTACGCGCGGCAAAGGGCACTTCAACACTCTCATGGGCATTTTCGCCACAGCGCAGGCCATTGGCGGCGTGGCTGGGCCATTCGTGCAGGGATTGTTGCTTCAGAACTTTGGCTTCCGCACCGCATTTCTGTTCTTCGCTGTTCTGGCGCTGGCGGGAGCGCTTCTGTATCAAACGACGGTTCCGGAGACCGCCGATAGCGCATCGACAACGGCGCGAAGCCAAAGGGAAACCGCCACCGCGCCGGGATCTGCGTGACCCAACGCCCGTTCGCCCAAATAGCTCGAACGGCCCCGGCGCGGAGTCATGCGAGCAGTTGCCTTGGCTCCTTCCTCCGCTGCCCTCACAGCATCGTTTAGCGCATCGTTCGTCGAATGACCTGCCGCAATTCCCTCGCGGAAGGTATGCGCAAAAGGAATCAGGGCATCAAGCATTGTCCGGTCTCCGAACTTGGCTCCGCCTAATTCGCTGATTGCTCCGCACCCTTCCAGCAATGCCGTAGCCCAGCGTTGAGGATCATCCACCGGACCGCCTTCGAGAAAGATGCCCGTTCGGAGCAGCAGCACGCCGTACAAAGGTCCCGATGATCCGCCGAGCACTTGCTGAAGAGTAACTCCTAACGCCTTTATCGTCTCGGGAACATCGTCCAGCGGATAAAAATGCAGTTCTGCCTGAATCGCTCTGGCCGCCCGCGCCATATTGGACCCAAGATCTCCATCGCCCACCATCCGGTCCATCTCCGTCAAGCGTCCCTCCCCTTGTATTAACGCCCCGCACGCTGCTATGGTCGCGTCTCGGACTCTCCTGCCCGTCTGCGTCCGCACCGGCTGTTCCATTTGGGGAGAAGCAGTAATGGCCGACTCGAAAATTCTGGCAGAACCAGTCGCCCTTTCCAACGACGAAGGCCAGGCCGGCGCGGAAGTAGGAGCATCGAGCCATTTCAGACGCTCCTCAACCACGCGCAGCAAGGAAAGCGAAACCCCGGCCATCTCCAGCGAAGACACAAAAGTTCCCGAGTAAAACCGTTCGGCGATCAGGCCGTGTGACTCTAGCGCAAACGTCATCCGGCGCGCTATGATCGCCAATTCCATAGTGGTGGCGCCGCCGAGATTGTTGATCAGCGCCGCCACCCGCTCCCCGGAACGGAGCCGCAGAGTAGACACGATCTGCCGGGTAAGCTCATCCACTATCTCGTCGGCAGACATCAGGGGAACCCGCCGCACACCCGGTTCCCCATGAATTCCGAGGCCCAACTCCATCTCGTTCTCGCCCAGCATAAAGCTGGCTCTGCCCATTGCGGGAGAGATCCCCGCCGATAGCGAAACACCCATTGTTCCTAGGTCGTCCGCCGCTGCCTGGGCAATCGACGCTACTTGCGGAAGATCCAGTCCCGCCGCCGCTGCCGCTCCTGCAATTTTGTGGATCAGCACTGTTCCCGCAATGCCGCGCCGTCCGGCTGTCTCTTCAGTCGCGGCCAGGGCAACATCATCAGCCACGACCACCGTTTCCACGCAGATTCCTTCCGCGCGCGCCATCTCCGCCGCCAGACCAAAGTTCAAGCGGTCGCCCGTATAGTTTTTGACAATGAGCAATACTCCCGGCCTGCCGGAAACGGCCCGAATAGCGGCCAGAACGGAATCGGCGGAGGGCGAAGTGAATACCTCACCGGCTACCGCCGCGCTGAGCATGCCTGCGCCAACATAGCCGCCGTGCGCCGGTTCATGCCCGCTGCCGCCGCCGGAAATCAGAGCAATCTGGCGCTCGCGAACTTCATCAGCATCGGCGCGGAGCAGAACATAGTGGTGCGATAACCGCGCCAGTCCCGGATAAAGCGCCAGAAAGCCTTCGAGCATTTCCGGCACAACATTCTCAGGTCGATTGATCAGTTTCTTCATGGGTTCTGCCGTTGCTGTTTTGCCAGTTCAGCGTGAAACGCCCGCTCCCGGTCATCAACATAGGCGCGATACCCGGCGGGATCGACAAATGCGTTGGAATCTCCTGCCCGTAGTCGCTTCAATTTATCGTCCATGCCGTAGTAAGAGCCATGCGCGCCCAGAAAAATATCGCACGGCAAGCTCTTCAGGACGCGGAAAGTTTTTTCGTAATCAGCGGCAATCCGCGGATACAGCTTGTTCCCGACCAGCTTGTAGCCGGTATTCACATTCGGACTGCCCACAATGACAACATGCTGCAAACGCCCGTCCTGTTGAACCTCCATGGTCCAGGTAGTACACCCCTTGGTATGGCCCGGAGTGAGATGCGCCGTCAAAACCGCTCCGCCCAACGTAACGCGGTCGCCGTCGTGAAGTACCCGGTCCACATGGACAGCGGGCCAGCGCATTTCCGAATATTGAAAGTCGTTCGTGCCGCCGTTTTCCATTTCAGGAACATCGGCATCCATCACCATGATCTTGGCCCCGCTCATCTTTTGGGCCAGCGCGCACCCGGCGGCATGATCGTCGTGCGCATGACTAATCAAAATGATTTTGATATCAGAAAACCGGAACCCAAGTTTCTCCACGCTCCTGCGAATTAAAGGCACGGACTCCTGGTAATCCGGATTGATGAGCATATCGCCTTCGGGCGTAGTGATCAGAAAAGAAGCAAGGTAGTTGGTCCCAACGTAGTACAGATTTGAAGCAATACGATAGGGAGCGATTGGTTGATTCCACTGCGGCGTATACGAGCCGAGAAGCAAACAGGTAAGAGTGGTGAGTGCAAACAAAAAGCGGAGGGACATGAGGCAATATTATTTAGTTTTGCTGAATCAAATATCCAAGTACTTTCTTATAAGCCGGATCGTTTTTTCTTGTTGGAAGTAGTTTGTGTGGTGGACATGGGAGCCGCCGTGCTGAACTGCTTTAAGTTCGTCTGCGAAATTGAAGTACTCTTTCATTTCGAATTGGCCCGCAAGACGCTTCATGGATTGTGTGTCCACAACCAAGTCGTTTTCTTCAGGAAACACAAGGTGGTCAGCAGCCAAATTGGCAATATTGTCTTTGCTGAACAACCGCCAGATCTTCAGGCCCACTTCTTGGGGTCTGAAGTTGGATTGAATGGCATAGTACGCTGGCGTTTGCGCTTTTTGCTCCTTATTAAGCCGGTATAATTCTTCGTTGTCGTTACCTAGGCGAGACATGGAAGAAAGCCCTGGAATCATGGCAATCGCCGCGTCGATCACTGGCGTTTTAGCGGCGGTTGAAGTGACAACGGTTAGAGCTTTAAACAATCCGGTAAGCACCGTTCCCCATGGCACGAGCGATAGTGCGGTGCCAGTAATGATTCCCATGTTGGCTATCAAATCGAGACCATTACGTAAACAGTTCGGTGCCGCCAGGCTAGTGCCCTCCAATGGACAGCCGACCAGAACGGCTTTGCAATCTCGATGAGTTAAGTGGTCGAAGGCTTCAAGCCACCAGCGCGTTACGAGTCCTCCGCGACTATGAGCAATGACTCGCACAGGCCTTTGATACTGTCCGAAAGCTCGCGCGAGATCCAGCGCATTGAGAACGGGGCTCACCGAAACGGTCCGGTGATCAAATAGTAAGACTTCATGGTTCGTGACAGCATCCCTCATGAACTGATTCCCTTCAGAGAATTCCGCGATCTGGTCCAACAATCGCTTGGTGTTGCTGAAAGTACCGTGAACAAACAGAAGAACGGATGATTTTGCACCGGTAGGTTCGGAAACAGGCATGATCTGCCGCTCCTTCTCGTTCGTACTCCAGTGTTTGAGCTGATACAGACCTGGATTGGGCGTTAATAAATCGTCAAACTTGACCAAATGTTTACCGATTTCGTTTGGCGCAACTTCATCGTAAGTTAACCTGTGAATGATTTCACCGTTAAAGGGAATCCAGCCTCGGCGCATAGTCGGATAAGTTGCCGAGGGGAGGACACCGAAATACTCATAGCAAAAGCGTGCGCCTGTTTCTTTGTCTTTCACAATAGTGAGGACACGCTTTTTCGATACCAGCGCCGATTTTCTGGTAGCACGCCTCAGTTGGTGTATTGTTTTGTCGTGTTCATCGACGGGAGAGCTGTCGTCCAGAGAATGAATCCCCATCTCCTCCAAACGCTTACGATCTTCTTCGGTTATCGTCGGAACGGTGCCATTCATTGCGCCTCCTCGATGGGTAGCGGCGTAACATCTTGGTCGCGAGCTGTCCGAATATCCACCAAATGCTGAAATGCGCCAGGCGCACGTAGGTTAATGCCTCCTTGTTCGACAGCCTCCCAGAAACCTCCTCGTTGGTTCAGAACGAGCGTTTCCAGTGGAACTAAACTGCCCTCGCCCACCATGTCCAGAACTAGGCGATAGCTTTGGTTTCCACTAAACATCCAGATGGCTTTATCTTCCGTTACGGTGGAGAGGTTCTTGCGCAAGTTATTGTGTGCATCCTCGGTGCGGAAATAGCCCGGAAAAGCATGCCCGTGAAGAAGAAAGATCACGGGCCGAAGATCCACATATTCAAGACAAGCGGCCAGAAAGAGCGCAAGATCGAGGCACGTTCCGCGTTTACTTTCGAGTACGTCGCTCGGCGTGCGAACACGTTGTGAGTTGATCCCGTAAGTAGGAGGCGGATTCACGTAATTAAGAGGCAGCTCATTGATTAGTGCCCACCACATGGCCCGAACCTGATTGTCTACCGATTCAAAAGGGGGCGCGCTGTCGGACAATGCTTCTTGATAACCGCTGAAACCGGCGCTGATATTGTCTGAAAGCGCCGAAAGATATCGTTGGCCCTCATCAATCACCCTACGCACGGCACGGTCCCCGGAAAATACGAAGGAAGGTAGCCACTTCCGGTTTGTGTCGTCATCCTGCCACTGATCGATGGGAAGCAGTTTCACCCGATGTGTGTTGAGATATGCCTCTTTCCCGTCGTAAGTAACACGAACAACAATGCTAGTGATTATCGTGGAGCGGCTCGTTCGCAGTAACCCAGAGGTGAGTGGGACACGGATCTCATCCTGGATCGGCCAGTAAGAGTAGCGCATGCAGCCTGAATGCTCGTAACGAGCCTGTTCACTGCCGGCATACAGGGTGACTTCGATTTTAATGTTCTCCAATTTTTTCAAGGCAGGCGTTTTTAAAAGGCCGAACGACTCAAAGATACTTCGATTGTTGTGTAGCATGGCATAATTCAGCTCGCGGCAGGGTTTAATCCAGCTAACCTCTACTTTCCCTTTTCCGGCTTCGGCCACATCATCACGTTTCTTATTGAAAGCGGAAGTAAGACTCCTCGACTTAATCTCTGATATAGCCTGGAACTGACCGTTGGTTTTCAACAGTGAAGCTCGGCTGTAAAGGACGACTGAGGTTCGCAGGCCAGTGCTCCCGCGCACCTGATTATCAAAAGCGAGGCGAAACGATTCAAGGACATCATCTTTGACTCTTTGTGATTCGCATAAGTTTAGCGCCAAATAGAAATCTGCAAAAAAGTTTTCTGCTGAAATGTCATCTACCCAGCTGTCAAATCCTACGGCGGTTCTGATTCCACTTTTCACAGCCCATGCCGCTAGGAGATTGGAGTAATAAAGATTGCAGCCCAAGATCTCCGACACATAGTCACCGCTGCACAATGTGCCCGCAAACAACTCCGGCGGCACGTGCTCCAGCTCAACGGAGCCAAGGATAATACCATCCTTATCTAAATCGCTATCCCCAGTGATCCCAGCAGCCTGATGACCATCTATGCAGATCAGATTAACAGCCCAAGGTTGTATTCTCTGAATTTTCTCTTCAAGTTTTTGTCTTGTTGCATCCGGCAATGATTCGTTGGTAGTCAGGCCCAAATTCTCTTCCATAACGTGCTGTTCGATTTGGAACACAGTGTCGGAGTAGTGCTCCTTTATGGGACCGGGATTGCTGAGAACGGTGAGAAGTGCCTTGCGTTCAGAATAGCCTTGGCTTTGAGGTGGCCCGGTTTGGTCGAATGTTCGGATGATAATTGGACCTCGGGAAGCTTGGCCTATATCGAAAACAGAGGTAAGCAAGAACTCCCAAGGAATAATCCAATCCCAAGGGGTTTCCTTCTGGCTGTCCTCAGGCATGCTAAGTACCACCTCAACAACTGGGGACTTCTTAAGAGCCTCTACTAGCTCACCATGGTTTTGAGAAAACAGTGTTCTTAAATTCCTTCTGGCCCATTCATACTCTTCTTCTACTGCCTTCTTGTCACGTTCCCATGAAGTTTGGCTTTTTTTAACGTTAAGCCAGTGTTGAATATCAGCATCAGTGAGCAATTCCCGCGTCTCGAATTCCATACCTGAGCCAGACCTTGGAGTTTGGGATGCGCTATGTGAGGTGCGCACAATAACTGGGGAGCGTTGCCCGGTCATTGGACCATATTAAACAAAAACAACTGGTGCGGCATCTGCAGCAAATAATTCTGCTCCGGGATGAACTAAAAAGTGGCCGATAAGGGATATACTTCTGTTATTTGGCGAAATGTTCTGGTAACGATTCGATCAATTTGAGGGGAGTTTATGAGAATTCACTCTACGCAGACCACGTTAGCCGCGCTGCTCTTGTTCTCATTGCCTTTGCTGGGGCAATTCAATGCGAGTCTGCAAGGCACCGTGACCGATACCACGGGCGGTGTTGTTCCAGGCGCTCACGTAACGCTTCTCAATACCGGAACACAGTCCACACAGGACACGACATCAAATGACCAGGGCTTCTACCGCTTCAATCAGATCCCTGCCGGGAACTACACATTAGCGTTGGAGGCGAAAGGCTTTCAATCATTTACTCTCAAAGATGTCCACGTTGCGGCGGATGCGCCTCAGACCGCCAACGCCACTTTGCAGCCCGGAAATATCCAGTCCTCAGTTACGGTTACGGCTGAGGCCGTCTCGGCTTTACAGACGGCTGACGGCAGCGTCAGCGGGACGATTACCAGCCAGGCGATTCAAACGCTGCCCACCTTCGGGCGCGATGTCTATGAACTCGTCCGCACTATGCCCGGCATCACCGGAACGGGCGGTCGCAGCGGAACAGGAAACGCAGTCCCGCTCGGCAACACCACTGGTCCAGGCGGCTCGAATACTGCCATCTTTACAACGGAAAATCAGGTGCAGGTCAGCGCCAGCGGCCAGCGTGTCACGCAAAACGTCTATTTGTTGGATGGAGTCTCGGTCAACAGCTTGACTTGGGGCGGCGCTGCGGTCGTTACTC
>CAXUBB010000010.1:0-2812 GCA_964249105.1 uncultured Bryobacteraceae bacterium
CAACAGCGTCTGCTCGCGGGAGGAATACATGTTGCGGAAGGAGAGCTGGCTGGTCACTACCGCGGGCACACGGTACCAGCGGGCTACCGGAGCGGCAAAGATGTCCGTCGGCACGTCGAAGGCATGCAGAAGCTGAATCCCGTGTTGACGTATGTAAGCGCCCATTTTGCGGGCCGCTTCCAGCACGGACGTGTTCATAAAAGACGTTACCGGGAAATGAACCACAGGAACACCTCCAGCCCGGACTTCGGGAACCCGAAAACCACCCTCGCGCAAGATGCCGACGTGGGGTTCAAAACGGCTGCGGTCCAGTCCCAGGGCGATTTTAGCGGCATCGCGCTCGCATCCCCCATGATTGAGGGATTGGACCATTAAAAGAACAGGATATTTCGGCAAGCTACAGTATGATTTCGCAATCAATACTAGTATCGGGCACGGCTGCAAATTCTCACGCAAAAACCATTAGGATTTGCGGGGAAAGAAACGAATGAGATAGATCAGGCCGATGATCAGAAGAACAGCGCCCCACCAGATGCTCGTGTGCAGGTTGGCGAGAACGGGCGGGTGAGCGGGAGGAGAGACCAATTCCCATAAGCCGGTGGCCGTGATCAGCACGCCGTAGACTGTGAGCAAAACGCCGATGAAAAACCAGATTGAGAGGAAGCCGGGACCATGCATCGCTTTATTTACCAGAAGATGATGTTGAGAATGACAAAAACAATGATGACGATCACTGTCCAGAATATCGGACGGTGCAGGAGCGGAATGTTGCTTTCGGAGGGAATTTCCGTCGCGCCGTAAACTAATCCACGCAGTTCCGCTTCGGGTTTCGGTTTTGTCACGGCGCTTACCACTACCGTCACAACGACGCAGATCAGCCAGGACCAGAGCGCCCGGTACATATTTTCCGCCATGTCCTTGGCATGCGGGGAGATGGCGATGAACCGTAAGGCGCTGTGATCCACCTGCACCCAGATGAACATTCCAATGGAGGAAAGAGTGCCCGCCAGCAGGCCCCAGAAACCGGCGGCGGGGGTGGCGCGTTTCCAGAGCATCCCTAAAATTACTGTTCCAAATAGCGGCGCGATGAAAAAACTAAAGAGCGCCTGCACATAATCCATGATGCTCAGGAATTGCATGACGAGATACGCGGTTCCGATGCTGATTAGCACGCCGATCACCGTACACCAGCGCCCCATGGCGACGTAATGCGTGTCGGAGGCATTTTTTCGAATCAAGGCGCGGTAGATGTCATAGGTCCATACGGTGGCAAAGGCGCTGACATTGCCCGCCATGCCGGACATAAAGCCTGCAATCAAGGCGGTAATGCCGAGGCCGAGCAAACCAGGCCCGCAGTAGCGAGCCAGCATCAGCGGCAGCACTTCGTTGTAAGTGTGAGCGCCGGACCCGGCTTGCGACTCGCCTACTAACTTTTCGGGAAGCACGGCAAGGGCCAGAAGACCCGGCAGGATGACGATAAAGGGAACGGCCATCTTGAAAGCTGATCCAATGACGGGCGCCATTTGCGCGCTGCGCAGGTCCTTAGCGGAGAGCACGCGCTGCACTACCAGGAAATCCGTGGTCCAGTAGCCGAAGGAGATCACAAAGCCAAGCCCCAGTACGATGCCGGTCCAATGGATGCCCATGGGATTGGTGGTGAAAGAGCCGAGGCCGTTCCACAGGTGAGTGTAATCCTGCCCTGGGAAGTTGGCGTGAATTCGGCGGACCATGCCGCTCCAGCCGCCGGCTTCCACCAGCCCGAGAATCGAGATCACGATCGCGCCGAACCAGATCAGGAAAAATTGCAGAACCTCATTGAAGATGGCCGAAAGCAGACCGCCGAGGAAGACGTACGCGGCAACGGTGATGGAGGAAACCCAAATGCTGAAGTTAATGTCCCAGCCCAGGATGATCCGCATAACCAGCGCCATGGAGTACATATTGATGCCGCTCATCAGCACAGTCATCAGGCCGAAGCTAATCGCGGAGAGCGCCCTGGCGGGTTCGCCGAATCGCAGTTTCAGGTAACCGGGAACGGAGTGGGTTTTGGAGATGTAGTAAAAGGGCATCATCACGATGCCGAGGAACAGCATGGCGGGAATGGCGCCGATCCAATACCAGTGCGTGGCCAGGATGCCGTATTGATAAGCGGAAGCGGCCCAGCCCATCAGCTCCAGCGAGCCGAGATTGGCGGCGACGAAGCTTAAACCCGCAATCCACGAACTCATGTCGCGGCCCGCGAGAAAGAAGTCTTCTCCAGTTTTGGTAAAGCGCTTCAGATAGAAACCGATACCAAGGACCATGACGAAGTAAGCGCCGATGACGAGCAAATCGACAGGGCTGAGGGTGAGGAGCTTTTGCGTTGTAGGCACGAGACAGAGATCGTCGGCATTGTATCCAACTCACGCTGATACTGTATAGTGCTGAATAAGACTCAGGATCTTTCGTTGCGTTTTGTCTAACACCTCAATAAATCTTTCGCACACTGGCAGCCAAGCCGATAACAGTTCCGGATTTCTCCGTGAATTGGGATTGTTTGATTCCGTGATGATCGTGATCGGCACCATGATTGGATCAGGCATCTTCATCGTGCCCGCGGAGATGGCGCGCGTGATCGGCAGCAGCGGATGGCTGTTAACGGCTTGGCTCGTGACGGGCATTCTGACCATTGCCGCCGCTGTTTCCTATGGGGAACTTGCTTCCATGATGCCGGAAGCGGGCGGGATGTACGTATACTTGCGCGAAGGGTTTTCGCCATTGTGGGGATTTCTTTACGGCTGGACTCTTTTTACGGTTATTCAGACCGGCACGA
>CAXUBB010000010.1:2822-18652 GCA_964249105.1 uncultured Bryobacteraceae bacterium
GTATTTTGATGCCGGTGATCTCAGAGGGGAACTACCTCATTCCTCCCATTCATTTATTGCCAGGATACGCGGTCTCGTTATCAACGACGCAACTTTTGGCTATCGCTGTCATTGCCCTGCTGACTTGGACCAATGCGCTAGGGGTGCGGTACGGGAAGATTGTTCAAAATCTGTTTACGGTTGCGAAGACGGGCGCACTGGCCGCTCTGATCCTGCTCGGCGTGTTTGTGGGGCGTAATCAGGCCGCCGTGCAAAGCAACTTCGGGCATTTCTGGGAACAAATCAAGCTTGTTCCCATTACGACGGGGCTGAGCGCCGCGACGGTGTACGGGCTGTTTATTGCGCTTTGCATCTCGCAATCGGGCTCTTTATTTTCGGCGGATTCGTGGCATGACATTACCTTTGCAGCAGGCGAGGTGAAAGATCCGCGCCGGACGCTTCCCAGATCTCTTATTTTTGGAACGGTCGTGGTGATCGTGCTGTATGTGCTGGCGAACGTCAGCTATTTGCTGACGCTGCCCCTTTCCGCCATTCAGCAAGCGCCTTCCGACCGGGTGGCAACAGCGGTTCTGGAAGCCATTGTGCCGGGCTGGGGCGGTGTTCTCATGGCCGGAGCCATCATGATTTCGACGTTTGGCTGCGTTAATAGTCTGGTGCTTGCGGGCCCTCGCGTTTACTATGCAATGGCTAAGGATGGCCTGTTTTTGAAACCCGCCGCCAGTTTAAACAAAGCGAAAGTGCCGGGCCGCTCGTTACTGATTCAGGGAATATGGGCCTCTCTTTTGGTGCTTCCGAGGACGTTTAGCCAGGAGACCGGACAGTATGGAAATCTTTATTCAAACCTGCTCGATTACGTCATTTCGGCAGCTTTAATTTTTTATGTGATGGCGATTGCCGGAGTAATCCGTCTGCGAATTATCCATCCCCAATGGGAAAGACCTTATCGCACGTGGGGTTATCCTGCTGTTCCACTCATCTACATTGTGGGAGGAACCACCATTCTACTGACCCTTTTTGCGTATCGGCCTTCCAGCACCTGGCCTGGTCTGGTAATTGTGCTCTGCGGTCTTCCCATTTACTTTGTGGTGCGCGGCCGAGGGCAGAACCATTCAGCATCCAAGTCTTAGATCATAGTTTGGACGCTCGCGATGAAGCCGTTCCGAGTAATGTGATCGATGCTGATACGTCAGCCATCGTCCTTTCCGGAGAAAAGCGTTTTGTATCCGTCATGGTCTCCTGCAGGGTTTTGAGGAACCCGGTTAGCGCGGGTGAAATGCTTTCGTCGCTTCTGGTCAGGATTACCTGTCCTTCCGTTCTGAGTCTCACTCGAATCTGCCAAGTGGGATCGTCAATAGGCAGCCTAAAAGTTTCCTGAAAGAATCTGCCCTGAATTGTCATACGGACGGAGCAGAAGTCCATTTCCTTGCAGGCTTCGCGGATGATGTTCCAGCAATCATCAAGAGTTTTGGCTTCGTGAATGGCATTGCGGAAATGCTGCAGATGAATCTCGCCTTGCATCATTTGGAGAATTCTGCCTTGACGCAGAACCTGTCCCGCCGTGCGGAATTCAACATAGTCAAGGCGGCGAATGCCAAAGAGCGACAGCGAACAAAACAGAATAATCGTCAAGCCGCCGAGGTGAAAAGAAAGCGAGCTTTGGAGCAGAGACAAGATAGCCGCGATTCCGCAAGCGGCATAAAGGATCAGAGCGACAGCGCGCGGGTGGAGACCGCGACCAAGAAGCCGATGATGGATATGCCCTCGATCCGGCTGAAAGATCGGCTGGTTGCGAAGAAAACGGCGTCCTATGGAGAGGCCCACTTCAAACAGCGGAAGAGAGAAAGCCATCAAGGGAGCAACCATTCCCAGCAAGGTGGCTGATTTCTGGCCCCAAATCACTCCGAAGCAGCCGAGCAGGAAGCCAATGGTTAAGCTTCCGCTATCGCCCAGAAAGATCGAAGCAGGGTTGAAATTATAACGGAGAAACGCCAAAAGACATCCAGCGAGGGGCACGGTTGCCATGGCCAGCCCCCAATTCCCCTGCAAAATGGCCGCTAATAAGGTGGTGAAGGTAGCAAACAGGCCCACGCCGGAAGCGAGACCATCCATGCCATCAATCAAATTAAATGCGTTCGTGCAGCCGACCAGCCAGAGCACGCTTAAAGGCCACATAATCCAGTTTGCGCCTGGATATCCGTTGAACAACGGAATTTTTGCTCCCATCCAAACAGCCCAGGAAGCGGCGACTATTTGGCCGAGAAGTTTATGCGAGGCTTTCATTCCAAAAAGGTCGTCTGCCAAACCCACGAGGAAAATAAAGGCGACAGCCGGGAACAAAGACCAGAGCAGGTCTCGATGTTGAATCGTTACCGCCGCGCTCCCAGGGGCAAATCGAGCCATGAGGCCGAGCGCGAGCGCGTAAGAGATAGCGATAGGAACGCCTCCGGTTCGAGGAATCGGACGCGTATGAACTTTGCGATTGTGATCAGGCTGGTCAACAAGGCCCAGCTTGAGGGAAAGATAGCGAACAATCGGCGTGAGAGTAAGGCAAAAGAGAAACGCCAGTGTGCCTAAACCTAAGAGCGCATACATAGCCTTGCTTTCCGGTGCTGTTAATAAATGTCAGCGAACCGGCTTTCCTCCGTGTAAAGATCCCTTATTTCTGGAATGCTGGAGTCGTGCGAAGCTCCATTAACCGAAGAAGCGCCGATCAGTGCGCAGAGGCGGGAAACACCATGGCGCATATCGTAATGTTGTAAAAACGCTTGCCGGGCACGATAGCCGGCCTGTTCCACAATCGTTCGGTTGTCCGCCAGCGTTCGTAGAAGCGCAAGCAGGGAGGAAGCATCTCCGCACTCGACCTGCCAGCCGCAGTCGAAACGCTTGATAATCCGCGCGACCGTGGACTCTTTCGGCCCGATAAAGAGCACTGGGCGGCTTGCGGCCAGCAAACCATATACTTTGCTGGGAACCACGGAACCAAGGCACGCCTGCTGTTGCGTGATCAGCCCGATATGACCGGCACCGAGGCTTTCGCCCAGGGTCATTCTAGAGCTATACGACCGGAATTCCACCGAAGGGAGTCGGCGTTCGCGGCATAGTTCTTCCAGGGGCTTGCGCCGGGCGCCGCCGCCCGCAAAGACGAATCGAAATTGCCCATCGTCCTTGAGAACGGTCATGGCCTGGGTGATGGTGTCTACCTCGTGCGCCAAGCCAAGATTGCCCGAGTAGAGCAAGGTCAGGGGCGCAGCGGCAACAGGCCAGGGCGCCGGGCTAATAACACTGCTGTCGGCCCAGTTTTCGGCCACAAAAATTTTGGCAGCCGGCAGGCCTCTTTTTAAGAGCCGATCCCGCATGCAGGCGCCCAGGGCTAAAATGCCGTCACTTCGTTTTCTGGAACAATCGGCTATTGCGCCGACGACGCGATCAAAGATTCCGCCCGCCGGCACATATTGCAAGTCCACGGCCACATCGGGATAAACGTCCATTTCCCAAATAAAGTGTTTGGCTCCGCGCAGGAGCTTAAGCAGATTACCCACGAGCGAAAGAAGCGGCGGGGTTGTAAGAGTGACCACGATATCCGGGCGAGGCACCCTTACACCGCGCCAGATGGCGCCCTGAAAAAAGGACGCATAAGAGGCGACGCGTCCCAGCGGTCCACGCACGAACCGGACGGACGGAATGCGATGAATCTGCGCTTGGGGAGGGTTTGTTTCATCCTGCAGAGCGTAGCCCGGATCAGCGCAAATGGCATGCACCTCATGACCCCGCTCGGCAAGTCCACGCGCCAGATCGGTTAACAACTGGCTTGTCGCCGCCGAATCGGGCCAAAAAAACTGGTTTAAAAGTAAGATTCTCATGACGCAACCCGCTCTGAAATTTCAAACTCTCTCTCAAACTGCCGCGCTCCGACGCGACGCTGTTTGAGAAACGCGGCTGGATTTCCGCCGTGGATTTCAAAGGAAGGAATATCCTTGGTCACGACAGATCCCGCCGAAGCAATGGCGCACTCGCCCAAAGTCACTCCCGGGGCGAGAACCGCTTTGGCCCCTGCCCAAGCGCCGTCCTGCAGCACAATCGGTTTCACAATCAGACTGAAGCAAGGATCGGTCCAATCGTGATTGCCGGTGCAGAAGTAGGCTCCCTGTGAGACGCAGACATTATTTCCGAGCCGCACATCAGCCAGGTTGTCGATCCAGCAGTCTTCTCCCAGCCAGCAATCATCACCGATGCGGAGCCGCCAGGGATACTTCACGCGCACACCAGGCTTAATGACCGCACCGTGGCCGATTTCCGCTCCAAAAAGCCGAAGGAGCCGGACGCGAAAGGAGGAAGACGGAATGAGGGCGCTTCGCAATAAAGGCAGGCCGACGAAGAACCAGGCCAGTTGATAAAGAAGCGGGCGGCCCGGTTGATACCAGGAATTATCAAAGCTGCGGAGGCGTACGGGGTTCATCGGCTCCTCCGGTGAAATTGAATTTCCACATCGGCGGGCAGGCAATTGTGTTCCACCCAGCGGTACAGACTGCTGATCTGCTTGCCGACAACTTCCCAACTGTAGCGGTTCGCGACAAGCTGCTGACCGCGCAAACCAATTTCCTGCAATTCCGCTGGAGAGGAGCGAAGGGCTTCGCTCAGCGCCGTTTCGAGCTCATCCGTATTAGGTTGAATGACCCAGCCGCAATCTCCCTGCGCTACTTCGGGGAGATTGCAATTTTCGGTAATCACCACGGGCCGCGCCGTCCCCATGGCTTCGAGAACCGAAACGCTGAGACCTTCGGAATAGGACGGCAGAACGAAAATTTCAGAAGCGGCGAGCGCGCTCCATTTCATCTCGCCCGCCAGCATGCCCGTGAAGGTGACATGACGGGAAATGCCAAGAGTCGCAATGAGCTGCTCGACCCGCGCTTGTGTTCCTTCGAAATCAGGGCCAGCCAAAACTAACTGGGCATCGGGCCACTTGGCGCTGAGACGCGCCCAGGCCTGACAGAGAATGTCCAATCCCTTTTTAAAGTGAATGCGTCCGAGAAATAAAACGAGGCGTTTAGCCGCCAGAGAAGGAAACTGGTTCAAAAACTTCTGGCGAGAGGTCCGTGCCGGTATTTCAACGCCGTTTGGGATAACCGCGATGGGATTGTGCAGCCCAAGCCGCCGGTAATCTTCCGCCTCTGCCTGAGTCAACGCATGAAGACAAGTGGCGCCCGCAAGGTTTGCTCGCTCGACCAGCGCCATGTATAGCGATTTCTTCCAGCGCTTGTTGCGTAAAGCCCAAGACTCAAGCATGCCGTGGGCTGAAATCAAGTAAGGTTTTTTCGTGTGGCGCGCCAGCGGCGCGGTAATGGCGCTACTTTGTTGCCATAGGCCATGCACATGAACGCCGGCGGAGGAGGAAATCAAGCTCCGCAGTTGCTTCTTTAGCTCAAAGTTCGTCATCCACGCGCGGCGACTCAGCGGAAGGTGCTCGACCTTAATTTGAGCGGCTTGTTTCGGAATGAAATGCTCGCCCGGTTGACAGAATCCGGCGAGTTGGACAGAGTATTGACCTAAGGAAGCAATAGCGACATTCAACTGGGGCACAACAGAACTGAGGCCGCCGTACTTAGGGTCAAGATGTGAAACCACATGGAGCCACGACTTACTTTCATGAGCGTTTGTGAGTATGCGCTCCGGCTGCCGAGACGCGGCGATGGGCAGCGATGTGGCTGTCAGGCTGGCCATGGATTTATGCCCTCGCAATCCTGGCTACTTCGCCAGCCCATGCTTCAGGCGAGTAATGCGAGACGATTTCGGAAGAACGCCGTCCCATGGCGCGCAACTCCCCTAACGTGAGGCTCTCAACAGCATGGAGCCGGGCAGCCAACTGATGCAAATTCGCGGGATCAAATAAAAACCCATTCCCGCCTTCAATCACCAGGTCTTCAGCGCAGCCGCAGGCTTTCGAGACCAGCACCGGCAGTCCGGCAGCCATTGCCTCATTCACAACCAAGCCCCACGGTTCTCGTGTGCTCGGCAGGACAAAACAATCGGCAAAGGCGTAATAAGGAGAGAGTTCTTTGGAGTTCTTCAAACCTTCGAAGTAGATATCAGCGGAAAAGGCTGACTTGGAGGCCAATTGGCGCAAGCGAGCCTCAAGGGGACCGCCTCCCACGAGAACCAGCGACTTGGTTCCACCGCTGCGACGATAGTTCAGATAGGCGGTGAGCAGCCCTTCCACATTTTTTTCTTCCGCCAAGCGGCCGACAAAGAGGAAAAAGCGATCAGGAAGGCCGAAATCATGGGCACGGTAACGAAGCCGGTCCGCCTGCGCGCGATTTCGGAAAAAATTGTTATCAACAATGTCGTAAAAACGCGCGATTCGTTCCGGGCAAAATCCGAGCTTCTCCAAGTAACGGCGGTGCGCTCTTCCGCCCGCAATTGCCCAATCAAAAAGCGAACAAATCAGTATCTGCTTAGAAAGCTCTCTCCACCAAGTCCGGTGGTGATCCGCTTCGGTGCTTTCCGTCATGAGAATCGTACGACGGCGTTTTAACTTGCTCCAAAGCGCGGCTGCTAATGCGGGCACATTGTAGTAACCAGGAATTAAAACAGCGGAAGGATTCAACCGGTTCAAGTGCTTCCAAATGGCAGAGGCAAGCTTCCACTTGCTAATCCGGCCCCAGTCGCTATTCGGAAAAATAGTAGTAACCGGCATGCTCTCCGGTATTGCTTCCCGGAATTTCAAACCGGTGTGCACGCCGGTACCGCCCACCATTTCCAAGCCCGCGACAGCGCCCTTCAATTCCGGATGCTCACACAAAGCCTGAAAACGTGATAGATGATAGGCGTACCAATCGATCCACAGCACGGCCACTTGACAACTGCTGCTGGATAAACATGATTCCGTTGGCGTTGGCGCTTCCTTTGTTTTAAGCACGATACAGGGATCCTTCTTCAAGCAGGTCTCCATTCACGACGTATAGTGTTTCTTCGGCTGGTTTGCCCTTAGCCTTTAGAGCCCATTTCCAAATCAGCCAGGAGGGAACGGAAAGCAGGAGGGTGCGGAAAATAACAGCCTCCATGGTTTGCATCACGAGATACATCGAAAGCGCCGCCATGATGACGTACTGACACTTCCAGGCTGGTCCGCCAGAGACGGCTCTGCGCCAGACGTACCCGTAAATCCACCCGAGACCCGCCATGAACGGTATCGCGAACCACCAAACCTCGATCCAAAGGTCCGCAATGATGCCGGGAGCGGACCCGACCGCTCCTACCCAACCCAGGGCATCCGCGAATCCTTCGCCGGTTCCCGCATTACTCAATAATTCAGGCACGCCGAAATCTTCATACTTGGTGGGCCAAACTGAGCTGGGAATCGGACGCACAAAGAGTTGCGCCAGATAACGCCGCAGCCAGAAGTAATGCCCACGCCGCTCCGCGCTAATAACTGAGCCCGCGCCGTAGATATACTCGTTTCCCGTATCAGATTTTTCGACAATACTGCTGATATCCTTTACATCCGCTTTCAATGTAAATTGCGAACCAAGATAAATGTTGCTGCGGTTTGTCACCAAGAATAATGTGAGCCAGCCAAGAAAAGCTCCCGCGGCAACCATGGCAAAAATAGGTGGCCTTTTGTTGCGAATCAAGTAGGAACCCATGAGAATAATCACGGAGATGGCGAACGTCGGGCCGCGGCGCGCCGTGAGCAAGGCCTGCGTGAGCCAGGGCAGCCCGAAAAGAGCGGCAATGGCCAGATTAATTAATCGGGGTCCTTCCGATCCCATCGCGCCAAGCGCCAGCAGGACACCGACCAGCAATAGCAGGTTTCCATCGCGCACATAGCCGCTGTCGTCCCAGCCGCCAGCGTATGATTTGCTAAACGCGTTAACGAATCCGCCCACGTTGATGATCGAAACGAACCAGCAAGTAAGACCCACGCTGCCCACGATCAAAGCGCCGATACGCAGACGGCGGCAACCGACGCTTGACAACTTCTGAACCGGAGCCTGACGTCGGCGCAGGCGACAGCCAGCGGCGAGACAGGCCAACACGAAGGCAAGCAAGCCCAACGCATTAAGGGTTTGTATGAATTCCAATTGACCAAGATCAAAGTACTGGAATAAACTGCCCGAGTGCAGGAGCTGCAGCGGCATCCAGCCGTACAGGAACGCCATCATTGGTCCAATAAAGAAAAGGGGATGAAACACGTCCCGGCTGCCGTCATAGGCAACAAGAACGCCAATAACCGCAATCGCAAGAGAGACCCACAAAAGCGCTTCAAACATACTGGATCAGTTTTTCCTGTTCCGCGCCGCCGTGAGCGGGCTGAAAAGATTGAACGGAAGCAACTATTCCTTGGCGGAATCTTTCCCATGTGAATTGTTCCGCTCTCGCGCGCGCTGCCTGCCTCATGTCGCGTAATTGCGAACGATGTTGGATCAGCCACTCAATTTTTTCCGCCATTAACTCGGGCCGGCGAGGCTCCACAACAAAGCCGTGAATGCCGTCCTCGATCAGGTCAGGAGCAGCCGTATGGGTTGTGCTGAGAATCGGCAGACCACAGGCTAAGGACTCCAGCAGCACTTGCGCGAAGCCTTCCACCACGGATGGGAAAACAAACAAATCCGCTTCCTGATAGGCTCGGAGAAGCTCCGGAAAGCTGACGGAGGGCCGGATCTCAACTTGTGATTGAAAAGGCGCAAAGATTTTGAGGTCGTCCACCACACGCCCGCAAACAACCAGCTCTACCTGTTCCCTGGGCAGCAGTCGCAGCGTTTCGAGCAAATACTTAATGCCCTTGCGCTGATTAATAGTGCCCGCGAACAGAAGCCGGAAACGTTTCGACGAATCCGGTTTTGCATGGACCGGAGCGGGACGGAACCGACGAAGATCAATGCCGTAAGGAACAACGTCAATCGAGTTGACCGGCGTTCCGTTTTCGATTAAAGTTTTGCGAGTAAAGGAAGAGGCGCAGATGAAGTGCGCCGCCATCTCTGTTTCAGTTGTTAAACGCTGAAAGTCCTCCTCCGGCAAGGCCAGTTCCCACTCTTTTTCAAGAGAAGCGCGGCATTCCGGATGAGCAGCGAGTTCCTGTTGGAGAAGTCGGCGAACACTGGCGGGATGGGGATGGACTTGGAACAAAATACCAGGACGGCAGTAGGCCGAAAAGGCGTGATAACCGTAATAGCTGTAACTCAGAAGTTTGGCGTTTGCCTCCTCCGCCAAACGGCCGGCTAAAGAGCCGAGAGCGGCATCTGTCCAGCGCTGCGCGCGTTGACGGCGTGAAAACGAAACACCGGGTAGTTTGTCCAATAAAAAAGAGACAGGACCTGACGGATAACATAAGCGCACCAGCGCGGAGGGAAGCCCGGGTGTGTAGCGCGCCGTCAGCATGCGATGTAAAGAAGCGGGCAGCAGCCGGGCGAGCCTTTTTGCTCCCCCGCGATCACCAGGCCAGTAAAGATCCGTGACCAAAGACTCAAGCAAGCCAGTTTCGGCCAAAGCTTGCGACACTTGATAGGCGTCTCGCGCGCCGCGATGGACGACGACGACTTTGCCGGACGGGTGAATGTTGGTTTGTTCCATGGCGGTTTATCTAGACAATTGAGTCGAAATGCGTTTTCAGTTCCGCTGCCGACTTCTCCCAGGTGAATTGCGAAGCCCGCTCGCGGCCGAGCACTTTCAGTTCTTGGCGCAATGATGCGCTGTTCAGAAGTTCGCCGAGAGCATCCAGATGAGCTTCGGCCCTGGTGGGATGAACGAGCAGCGCGGCATCGCCCGCAATCTCCGGCAAGGAGGACGCGTTGCTAGTGACAACCGGTGTTCCACAAGCCATGGCTTCCAGCACCGGCAGGCCAAACCCTTCATAGCGCGACGGAAACCAGACCGCCTCGGCTGCCGTGTAAAGAGCTTTCAGGGCATCGTCCGAGACAAAACCAGCCATGTGAGTATCTCCTCCCAGGGCTTGCAGTTTTTCGACATAAACAGGGTCCGAATGGTTCACGACCACCAGCTTCAAATCACGGTCGAGCTGCTGCAAACGGGGCCAGACTTGCAGAATCAGATCGGCGTTTTTGCGGAAGTGCAAGCCGCCGGGAATGAGCAGGAAACGCCGCTGATTAAGGCCCGTCTCCGCCAAGTAATTACGGCCAGCTTCCGTTACCGGTTCAAAGAAGTGCGGAGTGACCGCATTATGGACAACCCGGATACGGGAGCGGATCGAAGGAAAAAAGTGCCCCAGGCGCTCCGCCGAGAAGTGCGATACCGCATGGAACAGATCGGCTTTTTGAGAAAGCTTCCGATAGAGCAGTTTCCATTTCAATCGTTGTTGCAGAAACGCGCGGTCCCGGCGATGCGCGAAGTTCTCAAAATAGGCGGCGTCATGAACCGTGACCACGAGACGGGCGCGTTTGACCGGCACGTAGGATTCGCCTGTGCAGAACACAATCTGAGCATCCGGCCAATATCTTTCCGCCGCTGGGTGATTGAAGAAAAACCACCGCGCCTGCTGGCGTGATGTTTCGGAGGCCATGAAATGGTACCGAAAGCCGCTCCAAGGCGCCCCTACTTGCGGGATAATGCGCGCATGATCCGAGGGGTCCGCCAGAATTTGCAGATCGATATCGGACCTTTCCGCCAGATGAGCCGTTAATTGTCGCGCAACACGGCCCGCGCCCGTTGAATTGTGAATGTTTCGGAGATGCACGTACGCCAGTACCCGCAGCGTTTTTCCGATAGCGACCACATTTTGCGCTTTTTCGTCAAGTTGAGCGATCATGATTCGCGCGACTCTCCAGCGGCGTTGGCATATTTGTAATAAGAGTCGTAGTAATCCAAACGACCTTGCGATAAGGGATCAAAGTCGTTCAGAATGGTTCCCACAATCCGCACTTCGTCATGCTGGAAGAGATCACGCGCGTTCATAGCCGCTTCGCGATCCGTTGAACGAGATCTCAAGACCAAGATGACACCGTCCGTAACGCCCGCCAGTATGCGCGCGTCGGCCAGATGTAGCACGGGCGGCGTGTCCATCAGGACCACATCAAACTCCTTGGTAAGACGGTCGAGCAAGGGCCGTAGCCGGGGAGAGTAGAGCAGCCCGCTCGGCTCCTCTGAACCAGAACCGCTGGGCAGGATGAACATGTTCGGCACTTGCGAGGGCCGGCAAAATTGGTCAAGCGCGCCCTTCTCAAGATCGATATCGCCGCGTAGCACGTCCCGTAGGCCCAGTTCATTGGAAATTCCCATGGACTTGTGAAGTCTGGGCCGTCGCAGATCGCCGTCAATCACAAGAACCCGCCGGTTTGCCTGCGCTAGCGCGATGCCGAGATTGCACGTAACCGTGGTCTTGCCCTCGCCGGCGCTGGGACTGGAGATGACGTAAGCCTTGCCGCGTTCGGACTCTCGGCCCTCCAAAAGAATGGAGTACGTGGTGCTGCGATATGCCTCGGCAACCAGGGAGGCATGCGCCTTCCAAGTCGCTAAATCAACAACCTGGTCCGTCTTGAATTGAGAGCCGTCCCCTTCGGACGCGCCCGTGAGGAGCCCGGCTGAGGGTGGTTTCGCCAGTCTGTTGGTGTATACCCTGCTCAGCCCAACACGCGCCGATGGAATGACGCCGAGTTCACGAATGTTGAGATACCGCGAAGATTCGCCCGGCGTGCGCAGCACAGTTTCTGTTCTTTCCTTGAGAAATGCCAGGCAAATACCAACTACAGCGCCCAGAACGAGACCGAGGAGCAGCGAGCGAACACGGCGCGGCGTGATGGGTAAGGCAGGCACGACAGCGGCATCCACGGTGCGAATCGTGGTGGCTTGCATGGCGGAGGCCAGCCCCGCTTCCTTGACTCGCTGCGAAAGAGTTTGATAAAGCTGCTGCCCAGACTCTACGTCCCGGCGCAGCATATTCATCTGAGTTTCGTGGCTGAGTTCCTGCGCTACTCGCGATTCCTGCCCATGGTAAGCTCCCAGAAGCAGTTGCTCACGCTGGCGGGCCGCTCCAAACTCATTCCGCATGCGATCCAGCACATTCGCTTTTTTGGCCGCCAGTTCTCCTTCCAGTTCACGAATTTGAGCCTTTAACTTCTGTATCTTGGGATGAGCATCCGTCAGCGGCGGCATGGATTCCGCCAGCGTCCGGCGCAAATCGGCCAGCTTTGTTTGATAGTCGCGGAGTTGAGTGTCGTCGAGGACCGCCGGCAAGGAATCGGGAGTCGCCGTGCGGCTGATCTCATATTGAGCTTGCTTGTTGACTCGATCCGCTTGGGCTCTTAGCAACTCCGATTGCAGTTCGCGCAATTTTTGTTCGCCGACGCTGCCATTTTGCTGACCGCTCAACAGGAAGCCGCTCCGGTCTTGCGCATTTTGCAGCTTTTGCTCGGATAAAGTTAATTGCTCCCGTACATCCGCAAGCTGGCGCGATAGCCATTCACTAGTTTTCTGCGCGTCGCTCAAGCGGGTTTCGCGGTCCTGCTGCTGGAACTCGGATGTGAGCGCATTGCAGAAATCAGCGGCAAATTTAGCGTCCCAGGAATCACAAGTGACTTCCACCAGGCGGGTCAACCCCAGCGGCTTAACCGCAACGCTTTTCGCCGTGTATTCCAAAATGGCTTGCGGAGAATGCGGTTCGGAACCCGGCAGGCGCAGGACACGCCTCAGCTTTAGCAGGGGACCGGCAGGAGCCGTTGTGACTTTCCCGGCTTCTCCCGTCATGCGGTTCACCGTTCGCCGGAGCAAAGTATCGCTTTGCAGTAATTTGATCTCCGTTTGGAGGTAAGTATCGCCGGAAGCAGGGCCAACCTGTCCGGTTGTGGCCACCTCGCGCATGTTCATAAAATCGATGTTTAGATTTTGGATATCAAGCGAAGTCCGGGCCCGGAAAACCGGTTGAGTCATTAAGGAAATCAGAAGGGCAAGACAGGCGCCCACAAGAGCAAATACGGCAATGCGCCATCGATGCCCAAGCAACAGGCGGTAATACTCGACCAGCAGGCTTCGGGGCTCATCGTCATCCGCCGCTGTTTGCAGCCGCGGCTTTGTGCCTAGGGCATAATTCGGCTCGATAACGACGGGAACCCGGGCCTTGGCGTCCTCTAAACGTCCGATTTTTTTCATATCCTGCACTGATTTATTTCCTTATGTACGAGATTTAAAGTCCGGATAGCTGGTTTAATGCCGGTAAATGGCAACACCGGTTGCAATTTGGATGGCTGCTTCCGCGGCTCGCCTGGTGGCTGATTGCGCCGTGTTGCTTGGAACAAACAGGACGTCGTCAGCATGCAATTCAATATCCGGAGCCTTTCCCGCAAGAATCTGCTGCAAATCCACCGGCACTTCATTCACGTTGCTGCTGGTTCCGAGCGCGCTCGCCCGCATAATGCGCGCCTTTTTCGGGGAGGCGTCATGGTCAAGACCTTCCGCCAGAGCAAGCGCTTTCAGCAAGGAGATACTGTCGCGAGACGTGAGTTGAAAACCGCCCGACTTCTTAACCTGACCCATCACATAAACTATTTCGGCTTTCGGGACGGAAACTATATCGTTTGGCTTAACAAAAATGTCATCGATAGGGTTTTTAGCCGTCGTCAAGCTTTCAATCGATACTTCCGCGATCGAGAACTGTCCTGATGAATCGGTATGTGAATTGGGCAAAGGCAGCACACCCCAACTCATTTGCCGTGTAATGGTCAATTTGGAGCCTGCATCCTGGCGAAGTCCGCCCGCCAGCGAAATGATGTCAAGCAGCCGCTTGGGCCCGGTCAACTGATGAATGCCAGGATTGTTAACAGCGCCTAGAATCGAAACCGGCTGGCTATGATACTCCAGAACGTTGATTGCAATCTGCGGCGATTCGATATACGTCGATAACTTTTTAGCCAATACGTCACGAAACTGTTCAACGGTCAATCCACCGGCATTCACCCGGCCAACAAGCGGCAAGTCCACCGCGCCCGCCGGATCGATTCTCACCGGCTTATCCGAAACGTCATCCAAATCCATGACATGAATGCCGAGTTGATCGCCGGGACCTAACAAGTATTGCTGCACGGATGGATTTACCGGCGCTGTTCCGCCGCCAGTTGCCTGCGCGTGCAGTTCAGTTGTCGCCGTTAAAGAAACAAAGAATAGAAGCGTAACGAGAGATCGGACATTTATCATGGATCGAATCCTTTCACCAAACAAAGGGCAAACTACTTCAGATAGCTATATCGGTCGATAAAGCAGGAAACAGCAGAATAAATTCTGCGCCGGATGCACTGCGAGTGAGTATCTGAATGAATTAAAAATTTAAATTAGAACTTAAGGGCCTGCCTCCGATGCTTGCCCAAATAGTATTGACCCCATTTAGCCAGACCATTACAAGCGTGTCAACAGCTTGCGGTACTGCGGAAATTCTTATACCACCGTTTGTCTCAGTACCCATATTTAATCTAAAAAGATGTGTATATGGGAGTAATTCTGCTTGCTTAAAGAGAAACGTTTTATATAAAACAGGAATTTTAGTCTGGTTGCATGGAGAGTCGGACTTGTAGCTTTGAAAACCCCGCAGAATGGGTTTTAAGCTTGTTTTCCACCGAAAAATTCAAGATCAAGGTACCGGTACCGACAAGTCGCCAAAGTACCCCTAAGAAGTAGGGGTTTTCCTTAAATACATCATTTATTTCTGAGGATTATATGAGAAGCGCTGTTATGTTTTTAGCGGTTTTCAGTGAAGATAATCTGTTTTATAATTGTAAATCTCGAATAAGCCACAGCGTCAGTCAGTTAAAGACTGATTTGTCTTTTGGGCCACATGCATGGCGCTTTTATTTAGTAAGATGATCGGGCGCATTTTAGATATTGGCAGAAGGCAACGGTTGGGTGGATAAGTGGAAGTCTCTTATTGTCTGCCCGAATTTGATCCCAATACTCCCTGCCCGAAATCTCTGCCGCCGCACCAACTGCCTTCCTTCAAGATGATCGCTGCTGATTAGGCAACTCGCCGCCAAGCCATTGTTCCAGCAGCTTTTCCGGAGCGCCTGTTAAATCGATGTTCTCTTTGCGGAGCGCTCCGTCAGGCAACACAAATTCCGCTTCAATTCCATTAGGAGTAGGGCGTAGTTCACACCAACGTCCTTTGACTTCGAGGCGCAGCACATTATCAAGCCAAGCCATGTAGATTTTGGCGCGTAAGCGATGCCCGGCCAGGGCAGCCTGATCAAAAAGCTTCCGGGTGTAATCGGAGTTTTTCAGCTTTTCAGCCCATGGCGCTGTTTGCAAATTACGGGTCCGCTCGTCCTGCTGGCGTCGCGCGGCGCTGGGGTCGCGTTCTTCCCGCGATTCCAGGTTCTTCAGCGAATTTTAAAGATTATCCAAAAAAAACATGTCTTCACTTATACATCCGCATTTTAACTGGGGAGACTCGAAGCTTCGCCCGATAAACTGGAAAGTGGCATATGGGTAATCCGGAGTCCGGCACTATTGCCGTGCTGGCGGAAAAGCCTTCGGTGGCGCGCGATATTGCTCGCGTGCTGGGGGCGGATAAAAAAGGCGAAGGGTTTCTGCACGGCAACGGATATGTTGTCACCTGGGCGATTGGTCATCTGGTCGCTTTAGCCGAGCCGCATGAGATGAATCCGAACTGGCGGCGCTGGACACGGGAGCAGCTTCCGATGATTCCGGCGGAATGGCCGCTGGTGGTTTATCCGAAAACAAAAGACCAGTTCGATGTTGTTCAAAAAATTTTGAACTCGCCGCGAGTGTCGCGGGTGGTGTGCGCGACGGATGCGGGCCGGGAAGGCGAGCTGATTTTCCGCTACATCTATCAGGCCGCTGAATGCCGTAAGGCGGTGCAACGGCTTTGGATCTCGTCG
>CAXUBB010000010.1:18662-28180 GCA_964249105.1 uncultured Bryobacteraceae bacterium
CTCCGGAGGCAATTCGCCGGGGGTTCGACCAGCTTCGTCCCGGCACGGATTATGATCCGCTGGCCGATGCCGCCACGGGGCGCAGCCGGGCGGATTGGCTGGTCGGCATGAACCTGTCGCGGGCTTATTCGATTGCTTACCGGGAAGAGTTGTCCGTGGGACGGGTGCAAACGCCGACGCTTGCCATGATGGTCGAGCGGGAGATCGCCATTCGCCAGTTTGTCCCGGAAGATTACCTGGAGGTGGTCGCGACATTCCGGCCCCAGGACAAGGGAGAGGACCAGCAGTATCAGGGCGTTTGGTTTCGAACCGCCGCCGGGAATGCGCCGAATGCGGAAGATCTTGGGAAAGCCATGCGGTTGCCGCCGGACGGGAAAGACGCAAACGAGATTATCGAGCGGGCACGGGCCGGGGAAAGGCGAATCGAATCGATCACCGGTGAAACGCAGCGTTTGTCTCCGCCCCTGCTTTATGACTTGACCGAATTGCAGCGACATGCCAATCGATTGTTCGGTTTTAGCGCGCAGAAAACATTGAGCGTCGCGCAAGCGCTATATGAGAAACATAAGCTCATCAGTTACCCGCGCACTGATAGCCGACATCTCTCCCAGGATGTGGCGCAGACGATCCCCAAGGTGGTCAGCGCGATTCGGGACGCCTACGAAAAGCAGTTAGCGCCGGGTACGGGTGAGCGCCCGTTGAGTCGGCGATTTGTGGATAACTCAAAGGTCACCGATCACCACGCCATCATCCCGACAGCCGCTTCGCCGGGGAAAGCCAGCCTCGATGGTGATGAGCGGAAAATTTATGACCTGATTTGCCGTCGTTTGCTGAGCGCCTGGCATGACGATCACATTACGGCAATCACCACCGTTATTACCGCCATAGCTGTAAACGGTATTGTTGACCGATACCGCAGTACGGGCAGCGTGGTGCGGCAAGTCGGATGGAAGATCCTTGATTTTCAAGTGTCAGCCAAAAGGACGAGCGGCGCCGAAGCAGAAGCTGCAGAGCCGACCCTGCCGCCGGATTTAGCGCAAGGGCAATTACAGGATTTGGACAACATCGAAGCGGTCCGGAAAAAGACGAGACCACCCAGACGGTTTACCGAAGGATCGCTTCTCACGGCCATGGAAACGGCGGGAAGAAGCCTGGAAGATAAAGAGCTGTCTGACGCCATGAAAGAGTCGGGCCTGGGGACGCCCGCCACACGGGCGGCCATCATTGAAACTCTGCTCAAGCGCGAGTACATTACGCGGGTGGGAAAGACCCTGGAAGCGACGGACAAAGGAATCCGGTTGATCGAGGCGGTACATCCCGACGTGAAGAGCCCGATCATGACGGGCCAATGGGAAGCGTATCTCCGGCGCATTCAACAGGGCGGCGGTCAACTCACGTCGTTTTTGAGCGGGATCGAAGAGTATGTCCGCGCCGTGCTCGGCAAAGTGGAAGCAGCGCCGAAGCCGCAGCCAGCCCCAACTCCTTTGCCGGAAGCCGTATCGCCGGCTGAACCAGTTTCCACGTCTCCCTTAGCTTTGCCCTCGCTGGAAGGGAACGGTCTCACACAGGTTTTATTGCAGTATTTCCGATTCGCCGCGTTTCGTCCGAATCAGGAAGCGGTATGCCGTGCCGCGATCCACGGCGAGGACGTGCTGCTTGTGATGCCGACCGGTTCCGGCAAGTCGCTTTGCTATCAATTGCCGGGACTAGCTCGCGGCGGCACAACACTGGTGATCAGTCCTCTAATTGCCCTGATGGAAGACCAAGTGGCGAAGCTGAAGGAACTCGGCTTTCGAGTAGATCGCATTCACTCGGGCCGGGACCGCGCCGCCTCCCGGCAAACCGCTCTCGATTACCTGCATGGCCGCTTGCAGTTTTTGTTTGTCGCGCCGGAACGTTTTCGGGTGAGCGGTTTTGCGGAGATGCTGGCAAAGCGAAAACCGGCGCTGATCGCCATTGACGAGGCTCATTGCATTTCGCAGTGGGGGCATGATTTTCGCCCTGATTACCGCATGCTCGGCCAGCATTTGCCCACCCTGCGCCCGTCTCCGGTAATGGCGCTGACGGCAACGGCAACGCCCCTGGTCCAGCGCGACATCTTACAGCAATTGGGCCTGGCGCAGCCCAAACAGTTTATTCATGGTTTCCGCCGCGACAATATCGCCATTGAAGTGGTGGAGGCGCTGCCCTCCGAGCGGATTGCACAGAGCCGCGAAATCCTGCTTGACGACGAGCGAAGGCCAGCCATCATTTACGCTCCGACTCGTAAACAGGCGCAAGCTATCGCTTCCGAATTATCCGTTGATTTTCGGGTGGCCGCTTATCATGCCGGTCTCGATGCGAATCACCGTCAAAGCGTGCAAGAGCGCTTTCTGGCCGGCGATCTTGAGATTATGGTCGCCACCATTGCGTTTGGAATGGGCATCGATAAGCCGAACGTGCGGACCGTGATCCATACCGGCTTATCGGGGAGTTTGGAAGGCTATTACCAGGAGATCGGGCGCGCCGGGCGGGACGGCGAGCCGAGCCGCGCGGTGCTGATGCAGTCGTATGCCGATCGCCATACGCATGACTTCTTTTTTGAGCGGGATTACCCGGATGTGGCGGTTCTCGATCAAATTTATAACCGGCTCACAGCGGAGCCGGTCGCAAAGGCAGAGATTCAGAAGCAGCTCAAGATGGACCCCGATCTTTTCGAGAAAGCGCTGGAAAAGCTGTGGACTCACAAGGGCGCTCAACTGGACTACGAAGACAATCTCACGCAAGGAACAGGGGAGTGGCGGGACACGTATCGGGCACAAGGAGCGCATAAAGCGGCGCAGATTGAACTGATGATCCGCTTTGCATCGAGCAATAGCTGCCGGATGTCCACCTTGGTTCGACATTTTGGCGACGTGACGGACGCCGATGCGCCGTGCGGCATCTGTGACTTTTGCGCGCCAACCGAATGCGTGGCGCAAAGGTTTCGGGCGGCCACGGAAAGCGAACGCAGCGCCTTATTCCGGGTGATCAGGGCGCTGCGGGTCGCAAATGGAAAGGCAACGGGGCGGCTTCATTCCGAGCTGTTCCCGAATGACGAAATCAGCCGTAATGACTTCGAGCAAGTGCTGGGAGCCATGGCGCGCGCCGGATTCATTACGCTGGCTGAGGCAAGCTTCGAAAAGGACGGCAAGCAGATTCCTTACCGGAAGGCCGCTTTGACGGCGGAAGGGCGTCAAGTCAACGAAGCAGCGCTGGTCAATTTCGTGATGAAAGACACGGCGCGTCCGGAGCGGGCGCGCCAACGCAAGAAAAAGGCCAAAACGAAAGCCGGCGTTAAGAAGACCGCTGTTTCGAAGACTGCGCCGAAGATAAGCAAAGGGCAGAACGGGGAGGGTTTGGAGAAAGCACTGCGAACCTGGCGAGTCCAGGAAGCCAAACGGCGCGGCATTCCGGCCTTCCGCATTTTTGGCGACCGGGTGCTTCAGGACATCGCGGCAAAACAACCGGAAACGGAGGAAGACCTGCTGGCGATCAGCGGGGTGGGAGCAAGCACGGTCAAACGCTACGGCGCGGAAATTTTCCGGCTGCTTCAGCACGGTTCATAAGTAGTAATGCGCATCGCCATCGTATCCGACATTCACGGTAATCGAACCGCGTTTGAAGCAGTCCTGGCGGACCTGCGGCTAACCTGCCCCGATTTGATTCTGCATGGCGGCGATCTGGCTGATAGCGGGTCAAGTCCGGTGGAAATCGTGGATCACATTCGCGATCTGGGCTGGCCCGGCGTGGTGGGCAACACGGATGAAATGCTTTTCCGGCCCGAGTCACTACGGGAGTTTGCAGATCAGTCGCCCAAGATGCAACCGCTTTTCACCGTTATTGAGGAGATGGCGGCGGCGACTCGTGAAACGCTGGGAAAAGAGAGACTCGCCTGGCTGCGCGGCCTGCCGCTCGTTCAGGTTCACGGTCAGATGGCGCTCGTTCACGCCAGTCCCGAGAGTCCCTGGCGCGCGCCCATGCCGGAAGCGAGCGATGCCGATCTGGAGTCGGTGTATGGAGTGCTCGGCCAACCCATTGCGGTCTATGCGCATATCCACCGCCCCTATGTTCGGAGCGTTTCAGGAATGATCGTCGCCAACACCGGCAGCGTCAGCCTTTCTTACGACGGCAACCGCCGCGCTTCCTACCTGTTGCTGGAGGAGTCAGGGCCGGTGATTCGGCGCGTCGAGTATGACGTCCATCAGGAACTGAAAGCTCTTTTCCATTGCGGTCTCCCCCATGCCGATTGGGTAGCAAAAATGCTCGAAAGCGGCTGCTTCCAAATGCCGTAGGAAACGAAACGCGCCATCGAATAAGCTAGTCAAGAAGCTCCTCTATGTTGAAGCGACTTGTTCTGACTCTTATATTGTGCACTCTCGCCCTGGCGCAACGATACCAGCCGACTTGGGAATCGATTGACAGCCGCCCGACGCCGTCCTGGTTTACCGACGCCAAATTCGGAATTTTCATTCACTGGGGCGTCTATTCGGTGCCGGCTTACGCTCCGGTGCTGCCGAATAATCTGGCATACGCGGAATGGTATTGGCACGCAATCACCGAAGGGCAAAAGCCGGGGGCCAATCCGGTTGATGCCGGTTCCTGGGCCTTTCACAAGCGGGTGTATGGAGCGGACTACCCGTATCAGAATTTTGCGCCCCGTTTTCGCGCCGAGCTTTTCGACCCTGACCATTGGGCCGATGTGTTTGCCCATTCGGGCGCGAAATATATCGCGCTGACCTCGAAGCACCATGAGGGGTTTGCCTTGTGGCCGAGCCGTCAAGCCTCCGCCACCTGGGGGCGGCCCTGGAATGCCGTGGAGGCCGGCCCTCATCGGGATGTATTGGGCGAACTGTCCGAAGCGGTCCGGCGCAAAGGGATCAGAATGGGCTATTATTATTCGCTGTACGAATGGTACAACCCGCTCTGGCTATCGGACAAAAAGCGCTACGTTTCCGAACACCTGTTTCCGCAGTTCAAGGATCTGGTCACGCACTATCAGCCGGACATTATCTTTTCCGATGGCGAGTGGGAACTGCCTTCTTCCGAATGGCGGAGTCCCGAACTGCTGGCGTGGCTTTTTAATGATTCTCCGGTCAAAGACAAAGTAGTGATTGATGACCGCTGGGGCAAGGACACCAGGCATAAACACGGCGGTTACTGGACGACCGAGTACACGGCGGGCATGAGCAATATGGAGCATCCCTGGGAAGAAAGCCGGGGCATGGGCTATTCATACGGCTATAACCGGGACGAACAGTTGAAGGATTACCATACGGGCCGTCAGCTTGTTCTGATGCTGGTGGATACGGTGAGTCGCGGCGGCAACCTGCTGCTCGATATTGGCCCGCGAGCGGATGGCCGCATTCCGGTCATCATGGAGGAGCGGCTGCGCGAGATCGGAAACTGGCTGAACATTAACGGTGAGGCTGTCTATGGGACAAAACCGTGGAAAGAGTCGCGCCAGTGGAGCACGGGAGAACAGCCCAAAACGAATTACAACCAGGAATTTAAATCCGCCTACGACGTGGCGAAGCTGGCGGAGAAACCGGAGGCCGGAAAAGCGGCGATTGATGCCTTCTTTACGGCAAAGGGATCAAATATCTACGCCATTTTGCCGCGCTGGCCGGGCCGACAGTTCGCCCTTCAGCGCATGGATGCCTCGCGAGTCAAATCGGTCGCTCTGCTAGGCGTCAGTCAGCCGCTACAGTGGAAGGCAAACGGCGGCTCCGTATCGGTTGAACTGCCGGATCTCCCGCCGGAGTTGATGACACAACCAGCGTGGGTTTTGAAGATTGCCGAGTAGCATTCATTCAGTCAGCCTATTCGTGTGTCCCTACTGTCGCTAATCGCCCGGCACGCCTGCGGTTTTCGCTTCGGGTTCTGATTCCAGCAGGGGAGTGTGCCGCGGCATCATGGTGATCGCCAAGGCCCCTACCATCGCAATCGCAAATACAACCATCAGCGGTGCAATATAGTTCTGCCGCTGTTCCCGAATGGTTGAGACAAAATAGGGAAACCAGGTCTGGCCGATGGTATTGATCGGCAGAATGATGGCCATGGCGCGGGCGAGCGTATTGACGCCGAACTGCTCCGCTGCCATGAGCGGAATCAGCATATAATCCGCTCCCATGGAAAAACCAAAAACAATGGCAAATACGTAAACCATGTAGGGGCGTGAAGGAGAGACAGCCAGCAGCAAGGGAATCGTGGCGGCCACAATGAAGTAAGTAGCCGTCATCACGCGTTTTTTGGAAAACACATCCGCAAAGTAGCCGATGCTTAAGCGCCCCGCGATGCTGGAAAACAGAATGGAAGCGGAAGCCGTGGCCCAGGTTGCATTTAGTATCTTTTGATCGGAGAACCCGGCATCGCGAAAAACAAACTTCATATGCATGTTGATCGAGCCGATCGAGCCAATTGAGCAGATGCTGCCGATGAGCAATAACCAGAAAGGCGCGCTGCGGAGAAGCTGAACAAAGCTTTGCGGCGGCACTTTAACATCAGCGGGGGGGAGGGCGGAGCCGTCCGGATATTGGCCGATTTCCGCTGGTTTGTCTTTCAGGAGGAAAAGCGCCAGCGGCCAGGCAACAAACATGAGCGCTCCGACGGCCATGAGGGCTGTTTGGAATCCATACCGATCCGTCATTGCCTTTACAAAGAACGATCCCAAGGCTCCAAATAATCCCACTCCAACGTAAACAATGCCCATGGCCCTGCCGCGCTTTTTCTGAAACCAGTACGACACGAGAATCTGGTGCGGTATGGGCCCGGAAAAAATGTACCCAACGGTATAGACGAAATAAAGAAGGAAATAAAGCGGGAGCGATCCCGTCATCGAGCTCAATCCAAAGAACGAAAGAGCCGTTAAGCCCGTTCCCGCCACAATCAGCTTGCGCGGGCTGATCCGTGGAATTAATAATGGTCCTACCCACAGCGTCAACAAGGCGGCTATTGGAAACCCGAGAGTAATCTGTTTAAGTTCCCAGCCGTACGCTTTTTGAAAGTAGTCGTAAAAAAACGGTAAGTTATAGTACGGAATCCCTACCGAGATGCCGAAAGTCACCACTGCCGTCGCGACAATAAACCAGCCATAGAACAAATCCCTTGTACGTGAAGCACCTGTCTTGGAGGGGAACATTCGACTTTGTTATATCACTCAAAGCGCTCCTGGTACTGCCGAGGTTGAAAATTGGGTTACAACCTCCTGTCCTAAGCGTCTAAACAAATGTAACCGCAGCGCTCCCGGACGACAGCGATACAGAACAGTCATGGTTGATGGCTCCGGGAGGCGGAAATTTTTGAAGGAGGGTTGGACGAAGTTCCCATGAAGAAACTTTTGTTAGGCAAACCTGCCAGGAACTTACTAACGCTGACAACGTTGGCGCTATTGCCGTTGACGTTTGTTTTTGGCCGGGTAGAGCCGAATACTCGAACTTTTACAGCAGGGCAGCAAGTGAAGGTTCAGGGCGTAATCGTATCGCGAGATGGTCAAACCATCAAGCTCCGCAGTGATGACGATTCAGTTGGCACGATTGACATTACCAACGACACTAAGATTCAGTTAAAGCACGGTATTTTTAGCCGTAAAAGCGCGATGAATAGCGATTCGCTGGTTTCCGGTCTGCGCATCGAGGCGCAAGGGAAGGGAAACGAAAAGGGTGACCTGGTCGCGGATCGCGTTGTTTTCGACCCTAATTCCATGAAGGCGTCTCGTCAGATTGATACGCGTGTGGCACCCGTTGAAGCTCGTACCGGCAGCTTGGAAGGGCGGGCGGGCCAGTTGGAGGGTCGTGCCGGCCAACTAGAAAACCGCACCGGCCAGGTGGAAAATCGTCAGGGGCAATTAGAAACCCAGGAAAAGCAGACACAACAGCAGGTGGGACAGGTTAAGACTACGGCTGATCAGGCAAACCAGGGCGTTAACGACGTAAACCAGCGTGTCTCCAATCTTGATCAGTATCAGCAGAAATACAAAGAAACAGTCTACTTCAAGCTGAATAGTTCCGTTCTCACTCCGGCTGAGAAACAGAAACTAGACACAGTCGTTCAGCAGACTCAGAATGAAAAGGGCTATATCGTTGAGGTAGCCGGCTTCGCCGACAAGACCGGAAATGCCGCGCTGAATCAGAACTTGAGCGAAGCGCGGGCCAATGCTGTGGTTCGTTATCTGGAGCAGCAGGGTAATATTCCCATTCATCGCATTCTCACTCCCGCCGGAATGGGAACCTCACATGAAGCCGCTGACAACAAGACCAGTCAAGGTCGCAAGCTGAACCGCAGAGTGGAAGTGACTGTTTTGATTAACCAGGGCGTGGTCACAGGTTCAAATCAGGTAACGCCTAGCTCTGCCGCTCCTGCTGCTCCAAAGCAGCCAGGCAGGTTTTAATCGTAGAAATTCCCGGCGGGTCCACTGCTCCGGGAAATCGGGCCAGACGGTTCTAAACCATCTGGCCCGCTCTTTTTGGGAGTTACGAAACTGGTACAGTAGCGGAGGAACTGCTTCGAAATAGCAGAGGCGCAAAGTCGACTAGATTGCGCCGCCACACCATCCATGTATGCATGCCCGGTGTTTCAATAGCCGTTAATTGAACTCCTTTGCTCTTCAGGTAACTGACAATCTGGCGATTGCTTGTTATGAGCGAATCTTCTGTTCCACAAGCGATCCAAAGCAAATGAAGCTGTAAGTTAGCCGCAGCGCTCATTTTAGGAAAAGCCGCCGCAAGATCATTTCCTACCCCTCCCGCGCTAAATGAACCTACGTAAGAAAACACGTCCAGCCGGTTCAGTCCAGTTAATAGCGATTCCGCTCCGCCCATGGAAAGTCCCGCAATCGCTCGCGACTCCCGGTTCGCGGAGACTTTGTAGGTCCGCTCCACTTGCGGCATGACTTCATCAATCAAAGCGTTGCGGAAATTGTCCATATTGCGTTGCCTTAAGGCCGGGCTTCTAAATCCGCCCGTACTGGCTTGCAGAATCTCGGGCGCTCCGTACCCAAGCGGCATGACAACAATCATGGGCTTTGTCTTGTTTTGGGCAATCAATGTATCCAGAATGTAATTGGCTTTGCCGACTGCTGTCCATCCGCTTGCGTCGTCGCTGAAGCCGTGGCAGAGATAAAGCACCGGGTACAAAACACTGGCGCGCGGGTCGTAACCGGGCGGAGTATAAACATAAAAATCCCGATTGTCTCCTACAATGCTTGACCGATAAAAGTGATGATGAACGGAGCCATGCGGAATGTCGGACGGTTCCCATGGCATCGTCGTCGCGCCGGGAACATGTAAAGAGTTGCTCGGGTTTAACAAATTCGGAATGAGAGCGGCATTAGAGGGATCAAGCTCGCGTACGCCGTCCACCGTGAATGAGTAGCCGTAATAATCAGGCGTCAGCGGCATTGTGGTTCCGCTCCAAATTCCCGTCTCGTTCTTCGCCAAAGCTAAAGGTTGTTTGGAGCCTTCCAGGTGAACTTCCACTTTCTGCGCGTTAGGAGCATTGAG
>CAXUBB010000011.1:0-10772 GCA_964249105.1 uncultured Bryobacteraceae bacterium
ATAGATCACCTCCATGCCGGCATCGCGAAGAGCGCGTGCAATCACCTTCGCGCCACGGTCATGCCCGTCGAGGCCCGGCTTGGCAACGAGGACACGAATCGGAAAGCTCATACCGGCACTGTCCAGATTATAAAATGCGGGTGTTGCGGTTGTGAACGCTCTGATCGCGCAACGACCGGCATCGGCACGACAGATCGACAGGACGCGAGGTTTCATCAGTGTCGTGCCTCAAGCCAACGTGAAATTGCGGCAAAGTACCCTGGATCTAAACGGGAGAGCTTCGGATACTCAGTCCGGACTCCCGTCTCAGCGACAAACATCAGGTGATTGGCCGTTGGCAGTGTGAGCGATGTCAGACCCGTAACCACAGAGGCGATCTTTTCCAGCGCGGCACGATTCGCCATCGCCGGTACAATCCAATCTTTACCGCCATACAAGGCCAAAGTAGGCGCTTTGTTTTGCCGCCAATAGGGCGCGGGGTCGAAATTCGCCATGAGCCTAATTATGGTTCTTTCGCGAGCATCTGGCGCGGCGGGCGGCGCCAGTAGCCATTCAGCGCCCGCGGATGATGCCCTTTTGAATGCGGCATCAACTTCAGTCCAGGGACGAATGCCGAGCGACACGTCTGTATCTAACGTATAGTAAGCGCGGGCGCGCGCAATTTCATCGGCAGGAAATCCGTAGGCGCACAGTTCCGCATCGACGGCGGCAATGATCTGATCACGCGGGAGCATCGCAGATCCCGCATGCATAATAATCCCATCAATAATACCTGCTGCGCCAAGTTGCGGTTCAATCCAACCGGCTTGGCTGGCGCCCCAGGCAAATATAGGTCTCTGAACACCTAACATGCGAGCGCGACCGAGAACGGCCTGGGCGTCTTGGGCCAGAGTTTCAAGTCCAGTCAGCCTCCAGTCGCCGCCCGATTTGCCGGAACCGCGCTTGTCATAGGTGATAACGGCGAACCCTGCGGCGAGAAACCAGAATGCCCAAAGATCAAATGCCTCTTTCGGCGCCGGCCCGGACCCGTAGATCATCATGATCGTCCCGCTCGGACGTTTGTCGGCCGGGGCAGCGATTTCGCACGACAGCGCAATTGCTTCTGACTTCGTGTCGAAGGAGGTGCGCTGAATTGGAACTGGACGAACATATCTATTTCCTATGCGTAACGCCGTTCGAGCAGCGTGTATCAACCTGACAGATGCGCCGCTTCCGTCCAGCGTGCCGGCCATCGCCCATGACTCATCGCGCAGATGACTGAGCGGACCAACTTGTAGCGCCGTGTAATCGAAGGCGAAAAGCCCTTTACCGAACTCCGGAAATTCACCAATGGCAAAGTTACCTAATTCGTCACGCCACAACCCGCGTGGCAATGTGGGCGCATTACGGCTATTGATACTACTAGCAAGGCTCGTAACCGCGCCGGTCAAGAAATAGCGTCGCATCATCGTTTGTACCCCAATCCTTCAAACAGCATTCTTACTCGCAAGTCGAATAGCTGAGCAAGCGAGCCTTTCTCTGGATTGATCAGCCACGTTCGAACTGCACCAGACCATAGATCAACGATTGCGCGGGAGGCTGCTTTCGGATCGACATGATTAGCGATGATGCCCCGAATTCTGGCTTCGAGCAGAAAGGTCGCAAATTCATCAGAATCGCGGGCGCCGGATTCGGCATCGATCCGGCTCATGACCGGATCGCGCACAGCGAGATCCAACAGTTCGAAAATCAAAGCGCCTTCCCGGAGCAATATCGCTTCAACGTCGGATGCATAATTACTGAGCGACTCTAGCGGAACAGTCGCATCCATGTTGACTCGACAGCGCGCCACTTCGCTATCGATTGCAGCATAATAGTCCTTGAGCACGTCCAGCTTGGTTGGAAAGAAGTTGAAAAACGTGCCCTTCGCGACGCGTGCCGCTGCCACAATTTCATCGACGGTCGTGACTGCATAGCCATGTTTACGGAAGAGGCGTATCGCCGCTTTGAAGATAACTGCCCGTAGTTCTGAACGTGGTCGGCCTCGATTCAGGTTTCTGACTACGGTCATGACTATAGTCATAACTTAACCTTCCAGCATTGTCAATCTCCGACCTCTTACGCTAATATAGAGTGCTGCCTAGACGATCTCGTTCGCTATCGGTTCAGCAAGCGTTCCAACACTTTGCCCAGATGAGAATACTGCAACCGTCCTACGGAATCTTTTCTGATGCATTGACCATTCAGGAACTCATACGGCTGATCGCCGAGTGCCCGCAGTTGCGCGGGCGCTTCGGGCATAACTATCGTTTCCGCTGCTATATACTGCCCAAGCTATAAAACGCGGGTTTTGCGATTGTGAACGATCTGGCCAACCTCGGTTGCAAAATCCTATTGCCAATCAATTTCGTTGTGCCATACAGTTCTGCAACGCGGCAATCGAAGAAATGAAATACTCGCCAATGTGTTTCCTAAACACTCCTTTGCGCAACGCGAGCACCGGCCGCTTTCCGGCCTACCCCTCCACCGCTTGGACCGGCTAGCTTCCGAGAAGCCAACTTCCCGTTACCAATCCACAGACGAGAAATAGCCCCATAGGATCCAGGGCCATTTCATCTCGCCAATCACGGTAGTCCAAGGCTGCTTCCGCGACACCGTCAGAAATACTTCATATTCGTCAGATCCTCGATCAACCCCGGCCCAGTCGGCTCCCATCCCAACATTTTGCGCGTCCACTCGCTCGAAGCCGGCATATCCAACCCCGCAAAGCGCGCGATCCACCCAAAGTGCTCGGCAGCCTTCTCCGGATCGATCGACACAACCGGCACCTTCAGCCCTTTGCCAAGCGTCTCTGCGATCTTGCGCAGGGCCACGCCTTCTTCCTGCACCGCGTGATACACCGCCACGCCGGGACCCGTCTGCTCGACTGCGAGACGATATAGGTGAGCTACGTCTTTCAGCGGAGCCGCAGCCCAGCGGTTCGCGCCATCGCCAACGTAGGCTGAAATGCCCTTCTGTCGGGCCGTTTCCGTAAGAAGAGGCACCAGGCCCTGCTTGCGCGTGTCATGCACCTGCGGCAGGCGCACAATCGCCACGCGGACACCGCGCTCGGCTACTGCTCGCGCCACATCCTCCGGTTGCCGCGGAATCGCCTCTGTGTTCAGCGGCGGATCGCTTTCCATGCGCAGGTGGCCCGGTCCGCCGCTGGTGAGTCCAGTGCCGGAGGTTACCACCAGCAATTTGCCCGGTTCGAGTACAGACCCCAGCGCCTCAATCGCCTTACGTTCGTCTTTCCCGTTCTCGGCAAACTTCGACATATCATCATGGTTGAACGCCAAGTTCACCACGGCATCCATGCCTGTTGCGCCGCTGCGCAGGCTGTCCAGGTTCTGGAGATCGCCGCGATGCACCTCCGCGCCTGCCGCTTTCAACTGCTCCGCGCCGTTGTCGCTCCGGGCCAGCCCGCGCACCTGGTGCCCTGCCTCAATCAGTTCCTTCACCAGTTCTGTCCCGATGAATCCTGTCGCTCCCGTCACAAAAATCCGCATTGACTTTCCTCCTGCTGTTTGCCGGCGCGACTGCTGAAAGCACCACGCCGGAATTGGTATCCGCGTCTCCCCCAAAGTGGAGACGATCTCCGCTTATAAGATATACGGAGATCGTCTCCGGTTGCAGAATATTTTCTGCGAAACTGGTGTATGCCGAAAAAGAAGTCCCCGCCGCCTCCGGCCGCTCGCAAGCCCCGTGCGGATGCGCAACGCAACCGTGAGCGCATCCTGGAGGTCGCCCGGCTCGCCTTTACCCGGCACGGAGCCGAAGCTACGCTCGACGACATAGCCCGTCATGCGCATGTTGGCCCAGGCACTCTTTATCGTCACTTTCCCACGCGCGACGCCCTGATCGAAGCTCTTTACCGCAACGAAGTGGAAAAACTGACTGCAGCCGGGCAGCGCTTTGCCATCACGATGCCGCCGCTGGAAGCACTTCGAGCCTGGATGCTTCTCCTTATTGACCATGTGGCCAGCAAAAAGCTCATCCTTCCCGCCATGGACACCGTGGCGGGCGGCTCCATGCGCCTCATCGAAGGCGCGCGCGGCCTCATCCACGATGCCTTCATCGCTTTGGTCCAACGCGCGATCGGCAGCGGCGGTCTCCGCGCAGACACTAATCCCGATGATTTCGTCCGTGCCCTTATCGGCATCTTCCACACCATGGCTCTGCCGGGCTGGGAGCCGAGCGCCCGCCGTATTGTCGACATCCTCATCGCCGGCTCGCGCTCAACGAGACCCGCAATAACAGAAGATGGAGCCAGCGAGAATGCGTGACGTTCTGAAAATGCGCCCTCAAGAGAGATAGCTGGTCACCAAGCTCCCGCAGTTGCGCGCACACTTCGGGCACAACCATCGTTTCCGCTGTCATAGGTTGTCCAGATTATCAAACGCGGATTTAGTTTTTGTTCGGACTTAAGCAGCGGCGTTTTCTTCAAGGCCCAGCAAGCCGGCAAAAAGCTGCGGCATGCCGGACATAAGTTTCATTACCCGCGAACGGTACCCGGCTACCGCCGCGCGGTCGAACTCAAAAGCGGTTGACTCGGGCCAGGTACGGCCAAAGATGTCCAGGAACATGGAGCGGAACTTTCCAGAGCTGACCGCGCCGCCGCACTCGCGCTGCTCGGTATAGGCGACTTGCTCGGCTGAAGCGAGAGCGCATAACAAGGGATGAATGCGTTCCGAGAAAACATGGCGGTACTGTTGAATGTTCTGAATCGTGCGGTCCAGTGGAAGGTCGTTCCAGATCTCCTTGCCGATGCGCAGCGTGCCGTCTTTGGTCCAGCGAGTCATGGGAAACGCGCTGAGCAGCCAGTCGCCGAGGTGCAGCGCATTTTGGCGGCCCTTGCCATAAAGCAACAGGTCTTCTTCATGCCGGGCGAACCAGACCGTTAATTCATCCAGTATCTGACCCAGGAGAGCACGGTCGATGCCTTCACGGTATTGAGTGCCGAAAATCCCGACCGTGCGGGGAACACGACGCACCAGCGACAGCAGTTGTTCCGTCAGTATGGGTTGGAACAAGCTATGGCCGGTTCCAAGAATTACAAGATCATAATTTTGGTCCTGGACATTCCAGGGCTTGTAGTTGGCGTAGTGAACTTCAGCTTCGGCGGGCAGTAGCGAATTAATCAGGTGAAATCCCAGGCGATCACCAAAGTTCCCGCAGTTGTTGTAGGACATGACGAGAACGCGGCGTTTGGGTTGAACGCGAACCGTTTCGGGAACAGCGCGAATCAAAATTTGATTCGCATCCACCCGCAGGGAGGTTTGAATCTGGAAGCCGACCTCGGACAACCCGGAGCAGAGGTCCTGTAAGCTCAAATGATTAATCCATCCCAGCGCGGGGCGATCGAGATGCGCCGTGAAGTCAGTGGGGCAATAGCTCAATATCAGAGGCAGCCGGAAAGCTCGTAATTGCCGCAACAGATTTTGCCAGTCATGAACGTACTCCAATACTCCCAGCATCGAGATATGAGTGGCGTTTTGAGCCGAAGGAAGTTGACCGGCATTGAGGTCACAAACAGACGTGCGCTCATCGCGCTTCACTACATCACATGGAGCATAAGAACAGCCAGGCGGCAGAAATTGTTCCAGCGCCATGGCTCCGCAACCGATATCCAGAACGGTTGCGCCGGAAGGGATAAAATCAGCGGCGATGCGGGCACGCGCGTTCCAACTGGGAAGAAGGTTGGCCGGATTAGACCAGCGCTCCATGTCCGTGTGCCCCGAAAGAAGGGCTGGGGCCGAAGCCGGTTTTTCCTTGCGGACGAAATCGGGAAGCGCTTCCACCACCTTACTCACGACTCCGGGCCAATCACCCGCCTTCTTTTGCCGGAAGATGCGCAGGCTGCCGTACCAGGGGGAGTCACTACGGTTTAAGAGCCAGCGCCAGTCGGGAGCAAAAGGAATCATCATCCAGGTAGGAACGCCGAGAGTGCCCGCCAGATGAGCGACCGAAGTATCAACGGTAATAACAAGATCCAGTTGCGAAATTGCCGCGGCAGTTTCAGCATAGTCGGTCAAGTGAGGGGAGAGATCCACAATCCGCTCAGCCAAACCTTGCTGCTGAATAGCGGAACGGGCATCCCCTACTTGCAGACTGAAAAAGCATGCTTCGTCCCTTTGCAGAAGCGGCAGCAACGCTTCCAGTCCAAGGGAGCGATTTACGTCATTCTGATGGCTGGGGCTTCCGGCCCAGACCAGGCCGACTTTGGGCCGGGACGAGCCGATGAGCAGGCGACACCACTTCTCTTTGAACTCTTGCGGAATATCGAAGACAGCGGGAGGCGGAATCGGCTCTTCGCCGGCGCCGCACAGCAAAGGCAGGCTCAGGATTGGGCAGAACACATCAAAAGGAGTCTCTGGAGCGCGCGCTAGCTCGAAGCCGCCGCGCATCCACCCCAACAGCCGCTCCAGAGCAGGAGCGACGCCTAAAAGCGCTTGGCCGCCCTGATCTCGCACCAGGGGAGCATAGCGAACAAACTGGATAACGTCACCCATGCCCTGCTCCTGGCATAACAGGATACGTTTGCCGTTCAACGGCCTTCCATCCCAGCGGGGCTGATGAAACGGAAACCCATTTTGCATGGCAGGGCGCCACTCATATTCGCGGAATCCATTGCGGTAGTCTCCGCAGACCAGGAGAGTTAAACCTAAGTTGTAGTGCGCGTCCGCGTCATCTCCGTTGAACTGGAGCGCGCGTTCAAAACAACCAATGGATTCTTTTACCCTGCCGAGATTGCGGTAAATGTTTCCCAAATTGTTCCAAGGCTGCTGTTCCGGCGGCAGCATGGCGGCTTGCTGCTGCGCCGAACGGAGCGCTTCCTCATAGCGGCCCAGAAGGCAAAATACCGCTCCCTGATTACCTAAGAGCGCGGGATGGACACCGCACACTTTAAGTCCCTGTTGGCAGATGGCGAGCGCTTCGGGGTATTGCCGCTTATCAGAAAGGATCTTTGAAAGCTTCAGATAAACATCTACGTCGGTCGAACCGCCTTCGACAGCCGCTACGGAAGCGGCTAGGGCCATGTCCGAACTGCCGAGATCCGCTTTCTGGACGCGCTGAAAGGATTGAACAGAGTTGTGCTGTTTACGGCGTTTACCGACCCGGGGAGGCAAGGGCATACACCGTTGAGTGCGGCGCAAGGGCCGGAAATCTCTGATCGCCCTCTCGCTTACACTCAAATGTTGGTGCAAACGTGGAAGATCATGGCAAAATTGCGCTGGTAACAGGAGCGGGTAGTGGTATTGGCCGTGCTGTCAGCTTAACTTTACAAAATACGGGCTACTCCGTGATATTAGCCGGACGCCGCAGGGCGGAACTGCAACAAACGGCTGCTCTCGCAAAACGCTCCGATAGGACTATGACTCCCGTCCCCACGGACGTGAGCCAACCGCAGTCCGTCCGGGCGCTCTTTGCTCAGATCCGGGAAGCTTTTGGCCGGCTTGATGTGCTTTTCAACAACGCCGGCATCAATGCGCCGGGTATTCCGATGGAAGATCTTTCCTTTGAGCAATGGAGCGCGGTAGTGGCAGTCAATCTCACGGGAGCGTTCTTATGCGCCCAGGAGGCTTTCCGGCTCATGAAGGAGCAAAGCCCGCGAGGCGGCCGAATTGTTAATAATGGTTCGATCTCGGCCTATGTGCCCCGCCCGAACTCAGCGCCTTATACTGCTACCAAACACGCCATCACGGGCCTTACCAAATGCTTTTCGCTGGATGGCCGTCCCTATGACATTGCTTGCGGACAAATCGATATTGGCAATGCCGGCACGGAGATGACGGAGCGCATGGAGAGCGGCGTGCCCCAAGCGAACGGCACAACGGCGGTGGAACCGCGCATGGATGCGCAGCATGTGGCCGATGCGGTCCTTTATATGGCGAATCTGCCCTTGGACGCCAACGTACAATTTATGACGGTAATGGCTACCAAAATGCCCTTTATTGGACGCGGATAGTGGTTATAGTCTACTTCGCAAATAGTCAACGACTACACTGAACTGATGATGGTACAGCCCTGTAGCTCACCCACACGGAAGATTTACGAGAACCTATTGAGACTAGATCCTGGCAGAACCAGAGCACGCATCGCAGAAAGGCTTGTTTAGCCCTGAGTTGGTCTTGTCTTTTGACCAATAGCCAAAAGAGGATTCCTATGCCGACCATGAAGCGGTTATTCAACCTGCGCTTTGTTGCCCTTTGCGCGGCGTCCTGTTTTCTTCATTCAGCGACGGCCTTCGCTCAGCAGCCCAATCCGGAGACGGCTGGTGAAGCGAATCTGCGCCTCCCCGATCTCTCCCAGGCCATTTTCTTCGGCTCCATCGACGGACGATCTCTTCTCTTGAGCGGGTTAATTGTCGTGGCGCTCGGTTTACTATTTGGCCTCGTGATTTACCGGCAGTTGAAAAACCTCCCGGTGCACGAATCGATGCGCGAAGTTTCGGAGCTGATTTATGCCACTTGCAAAACTTATCTGATTACCCAAGGCAAGTTTCTGTTTCTTCTGGAACTCGTAATTGCCGTGGTTATCGTGCTTTACTTTGGGGTCTTGGAGCATTTCGCCGCCCAGAAAGTGATCACGATTTTATTGTTCAGCGTCATCGGCATTTGCGGAAGTTGCGGGGTGGCTTGGTTTGGCATGCGCGTCAATACGTTCGCCAATTCGCGGACGGCATTTGCCAGCTTGCGGGGTAAACCTTTCCCGTGTTACGACATGCCGCTCAAGGCGGGAATGAGCATCGGCATGCTTCTTATTAGCGTCGAGCTGCTATTGCTGCTTTTTATCCTGCTCTTTATTCCGCGCGACTACGCCGGTCCTTGTTTTATCGGCTTTGCTATCGGCGAATCGCTCGGCGCGGCTGCTTTGCGCGTGGCGGGCGGAATCTTCACCAAAATCGCCGATATCGGCGCGGACCTGATGAAGATTTTTTTCGGGATTAAGGAGGATGATGCGCGTAATCCCGGTGTGATCGCGGATTGCACGGGCGATAACGCGGGCGATTCGGTTGGCCCCAGCGCGGATGGTTTCGAAACGTATGGCGTGACCGCCGTGGCCCTGATCTCCTTTACCGTGCTGGCGGTCAGGAGTCCGCTTGTGCAAAGCCAATTGCTCGTCTGGATCTTTGTAATGGGCGTCATGATGGTGGTCTCTTCCGGTCTTTCCTATTTCATCAATGCAGCGATATCCAAAAGCAGATACGCCACGGTTGACAAGATGAACTTTGAGGCTCCGCTAACTTCGCTGGTCTGGATCGCCTCCCTCGTTTCAATCCTGCTGACCTATCTTGTCTCCTATGCGATTATTCCGGATCTGGGCGGCGACCGGTCGCTCTGGTGGAAGCTTGCCAGTGTGATCAGTTGCGGAACTCTCGCCGGGGCGGTAATACCCGAACTAGTCAAAGCCTTCACCTCCACCGAATCGGCCCATGTGCGCGAGGTTGTTGCGTCTTCGGGAGAAGGCGGCGCTTCGCTCAATGTGCTTTCCGGTTTGGTGGCCGGCAACATGAGCGCTTTCTGGCTGGGGCTGGCCATTATGCTGCTGATGGGCATTGGTTACGGCGTGAGCACGCTCGGTCTGTCGCAATTAATGATTGCACCTTCAGTGTTTGCTTTTGGCCTGGTAGCGTTCGGTTTCCTGGGCATGGGTCCGGTTACCATTGCCGTCGATTCCTACGGCCCTGTTACCGATAACGCGCAATCCGTTTTTGAGCTTTCCATGATTGAGCAGATTCCGGGCATTCACCAGGAGTTAAAGAACACGTTCAACTTCGATGCCGATTTCGACAAGGCGAAAGAAAACCTGGAAGAAAACGATGGAGCGGGCAATACCTTCAAAGCAACCGCCAAGCCGGTGTTAATTGGAACCGCCGTAGTGGGCGCTACCACTATGATCTTTTCGATTGTTGTCGCTCTCACCCACGGCTTGCAGCCCGAACTGCTATCCAAGCTCTCGATTATGCACCCGCCTTTCATGCTCGGATTGATTGCCGGCGGCGCAGTCGTTTACTGGTTCACGGGAGCCTCCACCCAAGCCGTCATTACCGGCGCCTATCGCGCTGTCGAGTTCATCAAATCCCACATTCATCTTGAAGATGCCGCGAGAGCTTCCATCAGCGACAGCAGACGCGTCGTGCATATCTGCACCCGCTACGCCCAGCGAGGCATGTTGAATATCTTCCTGACCGTCTTTTTCATTACGCTGGCCTTTGCCTTTTTTGAATCATATTTCTTCATCGGCTACCTGATATCGATTGCATTATTCGGTCTGTATCAGGCTATTTTCATGGCAAACGCCGGAGGCGCATGGGACAACGCCAAGAAGATCGTCGAAACCGAACTGAAGCAGAAAGGCACCGACCTACATATAGCGACGGTGGTTGGGGACACCGTGGGAGATCCCTTCAAGGACACCTCTTCGGTGGCGCTGAATCCCATTATCAAGTTCACAACGCTCTTTGGCCTGCTCGCGGTGGAACTGGCCGTATCCTTAACCGGGCGTCATGGCGGAACCATTGCACATATTCTGGCGGCGGCATTCCTAGCCGTGGCGCTTTACTTTGTCTGGCGATCCTTCTACCGCATGAGAATTTCAGGTTAGGCGCTTTTAATTTAGTGCGATGCCATCGCGGCGCGCAGTTTTTGCTCCGCTTCCGCGTTCCAATAAGCGCAATCCAACTGCAAGAAAACCGAGGTGTAGGGAATCGTGAGGTTCGTCTTGATAATCAATACCCGGAACGTCTGCCC
>CAXUBB010000011.1:10782-28115 GCA_964249105.1 uncultured Bryobacteraceae bacterium
CCCCGCCTGATCCAGCTTGGAAATAATCTCTTCATGCGGAAGGGATTGAACAGCCCTGCCTTTCAATAAAGCGCTCAACTGCTGACGATAACTTCCAATCCCCGGAGCGTCCTGTTCAGGCACAAAGCTCAACTCCCGGTCTGTGTAAACGATAGGCCGGACGTGGCGGGAAGAGGCCAAAGCGGAAAGGACTTGCTTCAACACGTCCATTTGGTCCGCGCCGGAAACGACCGTCTCGATGCCCGCGCGCGATTGCGCATTATAAGCCGAATCCTCAATCACAACCCAATTGCGGTGTACATACAGCTGAAGCCGCTCCGCCACAACCTGCCGCCAATTTTGAGACATACTTGTATCGGCAGCTTTCATAACGGGAAGGAGACAGACGATTAGATAAGCAATTTTGAATTTCATTAGGTAAGAGGAACAATCTCAAAATGATGCGCCTTCGGCTGGCCCACCGCATGCCGCTTCCCAACCACAGCGCCCTCCAAGCTATCGGCTGACTGCACGGCGGTTTCCGTTTGCGGCAGGTTATAACTTGCTAAGGGAACCTGGACGGTACGCCACCGCTGATTGTGAATATCGCAATGCGAGACCGTCAGATCATAAACCTGCTTTGCCTGTTTGGTCATCGGCGTATCCAGAATGGCAAGATTCACGCCGCGTCCTAACTCGTCGTTATTGAACGTGCCTACGGTATCACCGTCGATTTTCAGACTATAGACGCCGTTTTTCAGTCCTGTCATCTTCAACGGCTCGTTATTCAAATCTTCCGCTACATTCGAGCTTCTCATTACCAGCGCCATCGGTCCGGTTCCCCATGCGCCCTGCCACTCTTTGAAAGGCAGGGGCAGAGCGTCATCAATTTCTGTCCAGGTAATCCCGTTGCCGCTGGACACATCCGAAACACGGGCGTGCTCCGCCGATACTAGTTTTGCTTTGCCGGAAGAAGCATCTATCGTGACCGCCGCCACCATCGGTCTGGCATTCCACGATTTCAACAACTCTTCCGCCATGATAAGGTGCCCGGAAAAGCCGGGATGCACGCGATCCGGAATGATTTTTTGCGCTTCTTCCGGCGAAAGCTCATTCGCTTTGCGGAGCATCCGCACCACTCCGGTATTAAGATCCGCTACGTTCAGGCCAGCCTCTTTGCCGTAGTTTGCGATCCACTTACTGAAACTGATCAGCACCTCGTTATAGCCGCCTGGAAAATTTGGCGCTCTGGTGACATCGTCATAAGGCGACGGCTGGATGGCGGTAATCCGAACGCCTGGAACCGCCGATTTCACTGTATCGACAATATGCTTGTAGCCGCTGAAGAATGTCTTGTCCGTTTCTTCCGTCTCCGCCCGGTAAAGCCCGTCGTTCATGCCCAGCATGATCGTCATGACAGTCGGTTTATAGGCCAGCACGTCACGTTGTAACCGGAGGTCAGCCGGACCGCCGCCTCCGCCGCTCACCTTATCACCGCCCCAGCCCGAATGCACAAATCCAACGTCAAGATTCGGGTACCGGGTCACTACATACGTCTCCGTAATGACTGTGTATAGACGCTGATCCGTGATGCTATCGCCGTAGAACACCACCCGATCACCGTTTTTCAGGTAAAACGAGTCAGCGCCGAAGGCCGAAAGAGCTGCGGCCAGAAGAGCGGGTACAGTTCGAAGAAGGTGTTTCACTTTTACAGCTTTCTATTGTATGCATTGCAGATTGGGCAAGGGGCGTAGAATACTAGCTGCTGATGAATCCCACTTCGCGCCGCCGCATGATGCAGCAGTTGACCGCCGGCGTAGCTGCCACAGCGTTCCCCATTTTGGGGCAAAATCCGCCACCGGAAAATCACCATTCCCCGCAGCCGGTCACGAAGAGCGCCGCCGAAGCTTATCGCTATCTCTATTTCCGCCCCGAACAACTCAGCACCCTGGAATCGTTAACAGAAACCATCATCCCGGCTGATGAACATTCACCCGGCGCCAAGGAAGCGCGTGTCGTCGAGTATATTGATACAATCGTCGCGGACGCTCCTGATACTGTCAAACGTTTGTGGGACACCGGACTGGTGCTGACAAACAACATGGCGCGGAACAGTTTCGGCAGACCTTACAACGAGTGCTCCGCGCCGGAACAGATTGCCATCATGAGTGAGCTGGCCGGTAATGAAGATGGCCGCGACACGCCGGAAGAAAAGTTTTTCGCCGTTCTCAAACGCGCCACGATTGACGGTTACTATACATCGAAAATCGGCATTCACGAAGACTTGCAATATCAGGGCAATGCCGCTCTTTCCGAGTTTCCCGGCTGTCAGGACAAAGGATTCATCTAGTACTACGTGATATGCTCACGGGCGCGCAGTGAGAGTTTTAGCATGAAGTACGCATTTCACATTCTGTTCGTGGCGCTCTGTTTGCAGCTCGCGGGAGGCGTCGCGAATGCCGCTCCCGTCTACTCTTTTCAGTACGTCCCCTTCAACGCATTCAGTTTGAACGATCTCGGCCAAGTGGCAGGCTTGCAATTAGCTGATGCTAATCATGGACTGTATCAACCGTTGTTGTTTAGCAACGGAGTGGTCACCCCACTGGCATCTAACCTAACAACCAGCGTCATTTCCAGCTTGAATAACGTGGGACAAGCGGTCGATCACGCCGGAATTTATCAAAATGGAACCTACACGTTTACTTACCCTGGATTCTACCCCGGAGTGATTAACGATGCCGGAACCATCGTCGGCGTTGATGCGCGCAATCATGCGGCCCTGTATCGCGACGGCAACATCACGGTCTTAGATAGCTCGTTTTCAATAGCAGGTCTCACCTTGAACCAGCAAGGTGAGATCGCTGGCGCCTATTATATTGGCGGACCTGTTGGTGGCGAGGGTGCCCCGTTCATACACGCTCTCATTTATAGTGGTGCTGATACCTGCTCTGCTCCCACTAGCTTTCTTTACCAGAACGGTGTGACCACTGCGCTGCCCGGATTTCGAGGTGTCGTCGGCATTAACGATGCAGGACAGATTCTCGGCGCTCGTGGCGTATCCTCTTCACGTACTGCCATCCTGCAGGACGGAGACGCCATCTACGATGTTGCATCGCTGATTCAAGGTGCGATTCCATCGCAGACAGCCATCTCTCCTCGCCGTCTGAACAACGCTGATCAGATTCTCGCTTACGGCACCATCAATGGTCAAGAAGGCTCCTTTTTGCTCACGCCCGTTCCTGCATCCACAGTGCCCGAACCACTCAGTTCTGGTTTGCTCGGCTTGGGGTTTGCGTGTCTCGTAATAGCAGGCAAAGTTTTTCCATGTAAGCACCTGACGGAGTAACGCTAACAATGGCAGTTCCTCAGAATACTTACGATGTGTGCGTGATCGGCTCCGGCCCGGCGGGCGGAGTTTTATCGAAAGAACTGGCCGAGGCGGGCGCGAAGGTTATTCTGATCGAGGCCGGACGAACCGCAAAGTTCAAAGACTTTCACTTTCATTCCGAGCCGTACGATTTTCCCAAGCGCGTCCGGCCCCAGCCCGGTTACTCCAAGGAAGTGGTCGAGTCCATCCACTATGACAACAGCGACGCCGTGACGATGGATCGCATTCGCGTTGTCGGAGGCCGCAGCATTCACTGGAACGCGGGCTGCTTCCGCTTTGCCGAATGGGATTTCCGCGAGCGCAGCACGGAAGGAGTGGAAGAAGACTGGCCCATCTCCTACGCGCAGATTGCGCCCTATTACTCCTATGTCGAAAAGATGATTGGCGTCTGCGGTAACCGTGACGGGCTCGCTGTCCTGCCGGACGGCGAGTATCTGCCGCCGCTCAAGATGCGCTGCTCCGACCTGCTGGTCAAACGCGCCTGTGACCGCCTCAACATTCCCTTTATCGCCACGCGAAAAGCGCTGCTCACTAAACCTTATGACAAGCGTCCCGCCTGCCATTACTGCGGCCATTGCATGGAGGGCTGCGACGTCAGCGCGATTTTCAGCGTCCCTGCCGCGATGCTCCCTAAAGCGCGAGCGACCGGCAACTTTACGCTGCTCGAAAACCAGTTGGCTCGTGAACTCCTGGTCGATGGCGAGGGCCAAGTCCGGGCGGTCTCCGTTATCGATACCCAAACCCGCCAGGAACGCGAAATCACCGCCCGGCGTTTTGCCGTTTGTTGCGCCAGCGTGGAGTCGGCCCGTTTATTACTCAACTCGCGCTCCCCGCAATATCCAAACGGGCTTGCCAATTCAAGCGATGCCGTCGGGCGTTACCTGCACGGCCATACAGTAGTGCAAATGATCTCCTATCTGGAAGATCTTGTCGGCACGAAGCCCGTGAACAATGATGGAGCGCTCGATCACACCTATATTCCGCGCTTCAACATGGACCGGAAATCCCGTAACTATGTTGGCGGCTTCCAGTTTCAAAATCAGTTCTACGGCTTCCGTTATCCGTATCATGCTCAATATCTGAAAGGCTTCGGAGCGGATTTCAAAAAGCAGGTGAGAACCCTGCAACCCGCCTTCTTCCACACCGGAGTATTCGGAAAGGTACTGGCGCGTCCCGATAATCGCGTCACCACCGACCGGACCCGTCCAGACGCCTACGGCATTCCCGCCGCCGTGGTACAGTTCCGATTTGGCGAAAACGACCTGGCGCTGTGGCGCGACATGAAAGTGAAAGCGCAGGAGATCCTGCACGCCGCCAAAGCGCGTTTGGTGATCGACACCTCAACCGTGCCGAGCGGTTTCGCCAGTCATGAAGTCGGCACGGCGCGCATGGGCTATGACCCGAAAACCTCCGTGCTCAACAGCTTCTGCCAGACCCACGATGTCAAAAATCTTTACGTGGTGGACGGCAGCGGGTTTGTGACCTTTCCTGAAAAAAATCCAACCCTCACCATCATGGCGCTGGCGGTCCGCGCCGCCCGCTACATGACGAATGGGGCCAAAGGACTGAGTTTCAGCAATTTGTAAACCATGCGAAAAGCCATTTTCCTTCTGTCATTGTGCGGCTTGGCCTCCGCGCTATGGTCGCTCAACCGACCACCGGACATACCGTTCAGCAAAGAGCAGATCGATCTCGGAGCGAGCGAAACAGCCGCCGTTGCGGATGTGAACGGAGACGGAAAGCTCGATATCATTTCCGGCGAGAACTGGTATGAAGCGCCGCAATGGAAACCGCACCACTTTCGAGATCTGCCCTATGCCAACGGCTACGTCGATAACTTCAGCGATCTGCCGGTCGATGTGGATGGCGACGGTCGCATCGATATCGTAAGTTGCTCCTGGTTCCGCAAGTCCCTCCGCTGGTGGAAAAACGCAGGGAACGCAGGCCAGTGGACGGAGAGTTCTATCCAGGAAGGCTTTCCCATTGAATTTGCTTTCTTAGTAAATCTCACGAACAGCAAAAGGCCGAGCGCGGTCCTGCCCCAGTTCGGCGATACAAAGGCGCCGCTGGCCTGGTATGAGATCAAGAACGGCGGCTTCCAAAAGCATGTCGTCAGCGACAAAAGCTACGGCCACGGCATCGGCGCGGGAGACGTGAACGGCGACGGACGCACCGATATCATCACGCCCAAAGGCTGGTTCGAAGCGCCGGCGGCAGGAGGAGGAGGAGATGACAAATGGATCTGGCATCCCGATTTTGATCTCGGAACCTCAACCGGCTTCGTTTACGCGCTTGACCTCAACGGCGATGGACGCAATGATCTGATCACCACAGCCGCGCACGACTACGGCATCTTCTGGATGGAACAAGGTCCCGACCATCAATGGACCAAACATATGATTGACGACACCTGGTCGCAGTCCCACGCCATGACTATGATCGATCTCAACGGTGACGGGAAACCCGACTTCCTGACTGGGAAACGCTATATGGCCCACGACCACGACCCCGGCGCGCGCGAACCTTTAGGTCTGTACTGGTACCAATTTCTGAAGGGCGAAAACGGAGCGCCCGTCTGGGTCAAGCACGTCATCGACTATGGAAGCCGGACCGGCGCAGGCATGCAGCTACCCGCCGTGGATTTGGATGGCGACGGAGCCATCGATTTCGTAGCGCCCGGCAAATCCGGCCTGTTCCTGTTTCGAAACATTTCAAAATCTGGAGGACACCATGAAATTCGGCGCTAACGCCTTTATCTGGGCAGATCACTGGAGCAGCGATCTCGTTCCGCTTCTCGGAAGACTGAAGGAAGCGGGTTTCGACGGAATCGAAATCCCGCTCATCCATCCAGAGCAAATCAAAGCTGACGAGGTGCGCCGCGCTTTAGAGCAAAACGGCTTGGAGTGTACCATTTGCTCCGTTCTGCCCGGAGGGTTAAACACGATCAGCAGCGACGCCGAAGTGCGCCGTAAAACCCGCGAACATCTCCAGTCCTGTATCAAAATAGTGGCCCAAATGGGAGGAAGCATTATGGCCGGACCGCTTTACGCTCCGGTCGGCTTTCTGCCCGGTCATCGGCGCACAAATGACGAATGGCGATACGCAGTGGAAGGCTTTGGGGAGTTGGGTCCCGTTCTCAAGGAAAACGGGGTCACCATTGCTTTGGAACCGCTCAACCGCTACGAAACTTATTTCCTCAACACGGCTGAGGATGCAGCGAAACTGTGCAAGGAAATCAATCACCCGCAAGTCGGCATCTTGTTCGATACCTATCACGCCAATATCGAAGAGAAATCTGTTCCGGAGGCGATTGCGCAAGCGGCCCCTTACCTGCGGCACTTTCATTCCTGTGAAAACGACCGCGGCACGCCCGGCACCGGACACATCGATTGGCCTGCTGTCTTCAAAGCCATTCAGGCCGCTCATTACGATGGCTGGCTCACGATCGAAAGCTTCGGGTTCTCGTTAGGAGCCCTCTCTTCCGCCGCTTCCGTCTGGCGCGACTTAGCGCCCAAAGCCGAAGACATCGCCTTTAACGGCGTCAAATATCTGCGGCGCTTAACAGGTTCCTAGCTTTCAGAAAAACATCCCGCAGCATGACAGCCGTTAATCGGCCCGTTGCAGTATTCTGCTGGCTCGGATGATAAGAAACCAAAACACGCGGCCCTCCCGGATGCGTCGAAAATAAAGCGCCGTGCGAGAACGGGAAGGGAGCGCGCGAATGGATCACTCCCTTCTCTCTTAAAACCGCAAGATAGGCGTGGAATGCAATGCCTCCCAGCGGAAGCACCACCTTCACATTCTTTAGCAGTTCCAACTCTCGCAAGAAGTAAGGGCGGCAAGTCAGGATCTCTGCGGGAGTCGGCTTATTATCCGGCGGTGCGCAACGAACCGGCTGCGTCATATACGCATCAATCAGTTGCAAGCCGTCGTCCGCCGAAACACTTTTGGGCTGGTTGGCAAAACCCGTTTCCCACATGGCACGCATTAAAAAATCGGCGGATCGGTCACCCGTAAACATGCGACCTGTCCGGTTTCCGCCATGAGCGGCCGGCGCAAGTCCAATTACCAGCAATTGGGCGCTTCGATCACCAAAGCCCGTCAGCGGCTTGCTCCAATATTCCTGCTGCCGGAAAGCGCGCCGTTTTTCGATCCCAATCTCTTCCCGGTACTCCGTCAGCCGTGGACATAAGCGGCAGTGAATAATCTGCTGATTAAGAAGCGGCCATTCATTATCGGACAACATCATTTATCATGTTCAAAGCGCAGGCATGAACTACTACGAGCAGTTGGGGATCACTCCCACGGCGGACGCGGCTGAAATCCGCCGCGCTCATCGCAAACTGACCAAAGTCTACCATCCGGACGCGCATGCCGCTGCCGAAACAAAACAGCAGGCCGAAGCGCACATGCAGCGGATCAATGCCATTGTCAAGATCCTTTCCGACCCGCACCGCCGCCTTGAATATGATAAGCAGCTCAAGGAAGGACGAGCGCCGACGGACCCAACAGCGGCGCGCACGCTTCTGCCCCGGCGTTCGCGGCTTTACGCATGGCGCTGGTGGGTCGTGAGCGTAGCGGCGGCATTCGTGTTAACAGTGGCGGTGATCTGGCTTTGGATGAACGACTGGGGAGGTTTATTCAAATCCCGGCATCCTACAGCCATTGTTCCTGAAGCTACGGAGAGCGTTCCTCCTTCACAAGCGCCCGCCATCAGTTCCACCGTCGTGGCAGTGAAGCCGCAAGGGGGAGAAAAGGAGAAGCCCCGCCCTCGCCAGGATTCAAAGTCCGGTCACTGACGGAGCTGGCGGAGCCACTTGCAAGGTAGTGATCTGGCGGCGTTCGCGAATGCGAATGTACAACATATACAGAACAATGACGGCATTAATGGCCAGCACGGAAACCCGCTCCCAAGTCGCGCGTTCGGCAATTTTCAAGAGCTCTAAAGGAAGGTACATAGCGCCTGAGAGCAAAGCAAACCACTCGGCCCAGACGCGCCGGTTCCACAAACCCCAAGCTTCCACGAAGCGCACCGTGGAATAAGCCACAATAGCCGCCGCAATCGTCCAAAGGCGCGCATCGCTGATAGTAGCGGCGGCATTCATGAGCGCATGCCCGAGCCGCCGGTCCGGATTGATGTGAAGGTGATCGAGCAGGTTTTCCGTCACATCTTCCGCCTGTTGATGATAGATCACCAGAAAAAGCCCTAAAAGGACCACCAAAATGCCCTTAAAAGCCTCAAAACTGGCGACCGCGCGCAAACCGGCATCACTGGATCGTTGGTCTACCGCGGAGGGAGTAGGCCTGGGAGCCGATAAAGTTTCCATTCATCGATCCTGCCACAAGGGAAATAAGCTAACAATAATTTCAGCATTTGCGTCTATTCTTTTTCCCTTGCCGCGATGCCGTGTCGGTTTTAGCTAGATATTCTGGAACTAAGTCCCCATGTGCTGAATCTGGACGGTAAGGAACGATTTTATGGCAAATGAATCTTCTCCCAAAAATGGTGTGCCGCACTCGAACGGCACCCAGGGTGCTTCGGACGGAACCCCTGAGTCGAGCACGTTGACTACTCGCCAGGGCCATCCGGTTTACGATAATCAAAATACCAGGACAGTTGGGTCACGCGGTCCGACCACTCTGGAGAACTATCCTTTCATCGAGAAAATTACTCACTTTGATCGTGAACGCATTCCGGAGCGCGTCGTGCATGCCCGGGGCGCGGGGGCGCATGGCTATTTTGAGGCATACGGCACGGTCGGAGGTGAGCCGATCAGCAAATATACCCGCGCTAAACTATTTCAGGAAAAAGGCAAACGCACTCCCACCTTTGTTCGATTTTCCAGCGTGATTCATGGCGGGCACTCGCCCGAAACTCTGCGCGATCCGCGCGGTTTCGCCACGAAGTTCTACACGGAAGACGGCAACTGGGATCTGGTCGGCAACAACCTCAAAGTTTTCTTTATTCGTGACGCGATTAAGTTTCCGGATATGGTTCACAGCTTAAAACCGGACCCGGTTACCAATCGTCAAGATCCGCAACGCATTTTTGATTTTATGAGCTTGACGCCGGAATCAACCCACATGATCACTTTTCTGTTCAGTCCCTGGGGCATTCCGGCTGATTACCGCCATATGCAGGGTTCCGGCGTGAACACGTATAAGTGGTACAACGCCAACGGCGAAGGCGTGCTGGTCAAGTATCATTGGGTTCCCAAACTGGGTGTGCGCAATCTGACCCAGGCGGAAGCCGAGCAGATCCAAGGGAAAAACTTCAACCATGCCACGCAGGATTTGTACGAAGCTATCGAGCGCGGCGAATTTCCGGAGTGGGAATTCTGCGTTCAGATCATGTCCGATGATGCGCATCCCGAGCTGAATTTTGATCCGCTCGATGATACAAAGCTCTGGCCGGAAGATCAATTTCCATTAAAGCCGGTAGGCCGGATGGTGCTGGATCGTAATCCGGTGAACTACTTCGCGGAAGTGGAGCAGATTGCGTTCGGTACGGGTGTTCTTGTGGACGGGTTGGACTTCTCGGATGACAAGATGCTGCAAGGCCGCACTCTCTCCTACTCCGACACGCAGCGCTACCGCGTCGGCCCGAACTATTTGCAGCTTCCCATCAACAGCCCCAAGGTTCATGTGGCAACCAATCAGCGTGACGGGCAAATGACCTATCATGTTGATCACGGTCCCAATCCGCACGTCAACTATGAACCGAGCGCATTAGGCGGTTTAAAGGAAGCGCCGAAAGCTGGCAAAGACCATACCCCTTATGTGCAAGGAAATCTCGTGCGCCAGAAGATCGAGCGCGAGAACAATTTCCAGCAGGCTGGGGAAACTTATCGGGCGTTCAGTCAGGAAGAACGCGACGAGCTTATCAGCAACCTGGTCGATGCGTTAAAGCAATGCCGCGAGGACATTCAGAAGCGCATGGTCCATCACTTCACGTTGGCGGATGCCGAGTACGGCAGGCGCGTCGCGGAAGGATTGGGCATGAAGGCTGAATCAGGCGTTCGCGAGGAGCAACTCGCAAACCGCTAAATACTATTTCCAGAAACACAATTTGAAGAGGCGGGCCGCAAAGGTACGCCTCTTTTGTTAGTACACTGACACCGGATGAAGCGATCATCTCTGGAGCCCTCGAAACGGCGCGCAGCCGGAAAACAGGTGGCGGTTGTTATCAAACCAAAGAACGCTGGAAATGTAAGCCTGATTATCAGCGCCTCGGCGCTCCTAGCAGGCGCGGTGCTGGTGTTTCTGGTCGTGCAAATACATGCTCATTACACCTTCAGCTTGCAGTCACCCATCCGGCTTCACTTTCAATGGCCCCTCGTGGTAGCGGAACGGACTAAATCACAGGACGCTTTGCAAGCTCAATTTGATCAGCGGCATCCGCTCAACGCTTATCAGCAATACGCGTGTCGAAAATTTGGTTCAGCGTGCCGGGTAGCGCTGGCGATTCAAAGAGCGGAAAATCCGCAGGGTAAATGCGAGATTTACCACTACAACACGGACGGAACCCTCGATTGGGGTTATTTTCAGATCAACACTGTTCACCTCAAAAGGCCCGGCCTGAACTTGCGCGACTTGCTGGCCTGCAAAGCGAATATCGACTTCGCTTATCAGCTTTATTCTGAAAAGCAGGATTTCACGCCCTGGAGCACCTATAACAACGGAGCTTACCGGCGCTTCCTGCGCTAAGATAACCGTTCACGCTCTCATGAATGATTATCTGCTTTCCCTGGTCCTTGGCGTCATCGAAGGACTCACGGAATTTCTGCCCGTCAGCTCCACGGCGCATTTACGGATCAGCGAAGCCCTGCTCGGCATTGATCTTTCCAATGGTTATTGGAAGATGTTCTCCATCGTGATCCAGCTCGGAGCCATTCTCTGCCTGCCGATCTATTTCCGCCGTCGCATTGCGGAATTTCTCAGTACGTTTCCACGCGGAATTAAGGGAGACCGCACGGCGTTGACGCATCCGCTTACACTGACTCTGATTGCTTTCGTTTGCACGGCCATCCCTTCGTTTCTCTTGACGAAAGTGATCGGCAAGCACCTGGAAAGCTTGGTTCTGATGGGTTCCAGCTTGGTCATCGGCGGCATTGCCATGTGGGTGATTGACAGCATTTACGGCAATCGCAACCGTTCCGGAGATGTAGAAAGCATCGGAATGGGACAGGCCATTTGGATCGGCCTCTGCCAGATACTCTCAGCGGTTTTTCCAGGCACATCCCGCTCCATGGCGACCATCTCGGCGGGTGAATTGGCGGGCTTGTCAAGAACGACAGCCCTGGAGTTCTCTTTCCTGTTGTCGATCCCAACTATGCTCGCCGCAACCGTTTACGATTTCATCAAGTCCGTAAGACACCCGGAAGAAGGTAGCGGAGTCGGCGCTCTCGCCTTAGGCTCGCACGAGTTGATTGTCCTGGCCATCGGCTTTATTGTTTCCTTCGCCGTCGCCTGGATAGTTGTCGCATGGTTCATGAACTGGGTCCGCAGCCGCGGCTTCGTCCCCTTTGCCATTTACCGCATCATCGCGGGAATTGCCGTGCTGGTTTGGGCCGTAAAATAACAATCTCGGCCACTCTGCCCTGAGAGTAGAGGAAATCTACTCCAAAGCTTCCTGTAACGGAAGCGCTCTCACCATTAAGCCTGGAACAGATTGCAATTTCCGATCGTTTGTCAAAAGTTCAGCATTTATGGCTATTGCTGTCGCAACGACGATCGCATCGGGCAGCTTCAACTTATGCGCACGACGCAGTTCAATGGCAGTTTTCTTGATTTCACTACTCAGGCCCACAATCGCCACTTTATTCAAGAACTCCTGAATCTGCATCTCGTGCCGCATCTCCAGAGATGGATGAGAGAGCAGCTCCATCTCCGTAATTACAGACACAAAATACTCTCCTGCCGCAAGTGGTTCAGCTAAGCGCCCGCCAAGCAAGTACAACGCCGTATTTGTATCCAGTAATCTGTTCAAGGCCACTCGTTACGAATACGATTTTGATATTCAAGGGGATCTTCCGTTAATCGCAAAACACCACGGTATGAGTTTAAATCCGATATTGCAGGAGCTTGCTTGAGAGTAAGCTCCTGCTCGATTTTCAGCCAATCCTCGTAATCGATTTGTACTGCAATCGGTTGCATGTGTTCGTCCGTAACTAGTTTTTTGCGTATTTCCATAATTCGGCAAGCTCCTCAGCTTCCGCCGAAGACACTGATGCGCTCCTCCTCTGGCAACAGGTTAGCTTATGACAGTTTGCGTTTGGATCGAAGCCGCATCTGACGGAACGTTTTGTTTGCTCGGTTGGAAGTTGGCAGGACCAGTTCGGGGCAGCCGTCATGATAGGCCTGACGTGAATACACGGCCTGGTAACGGGACGGAGGTGTATGCGCTCTCTCTGGCTGTTCTTGCTGTCGGCCTCGCTCTGGGGACAGACTCTGACGCTATCCCGTTTTCAGGATGGTTCAACCAGCCTCGCTGGTTCATGGAAGTTCCATGCTGGCGATGATCCGCGCTGGGCCGATCCGAATTTTGATGATTCCGATTGGAAGCTGGTTCAAGTGCCGCTCAGTTTGAATCAGCAGGGCTACCCGAATTTCTCCGGCTACGGCTGGTACCGGATCACGTTGCAACGTCCCGCCCAGGATTTGCCTTCCGATTCAAGCCTCGCGGTAGTTGCGATTACAAACGTAGCTGAATTCTATGCCAACGGCGTTTCCTTTGGCCGCTTCGGAGCCTTTCCGCCACACCCTCGTGTTTACGAGACTCGCCCTTTATCGTTCCGTATTCCCTTAGAGTGCTGGCACAGAAACCGCCTTCTCTTAGCCATCCGTATCTGGGTCGATAAACGGTTCGGCTTTTGGAAGCAATCCGGATTGAGCGATGCTTCCGATACTGGATCTCCGGCCCCGGCCATCGGAACTCCAGCAACCATTGGCAATCTCATCGCAGCCCATCAGCGCATCCGCGAACTGCGCCAGTTACCGGGAGAACTCGTCAAATTTGCTGAATTACTCCTAAGTCTCTACCTACTCGGTCTCTATTGGACCGAGAGCCGCCGCCCCGAGTACCTATGGCTCGGTATCAACTTTATCGGTAGTGTCATTCTCGTGACCAGCCCATGGATCAGTGGGTCCACATTCTTATGGACTGCAGGCAACAATCTATTGCTCAATTGCCTGCTCAATCCCGTTATGTTTACAACAGCCTTTCTCGGGATTTGGGCCACCTGCGAGGAACGGATCGGGCTTCTGCCGAAGATCCAGTCACCAAGTGCCGTTTTGTCCTGGTTAAATGAGCAATTGCTCCATCGCATCCACGAAGGATTTGTCACGTGTCTGTGCGTGCGATTGAGTGCTGATGGCTCCCTCACGGTTGCCAACGCCGGGCACCTCGCTCCTTATGTGAACGGTCAGGAGCTTGCGACAGTTAACGGACTGCCATTAGGGATCAGTTCCGAAGTGGAGTATAGCGAAACACAGCACGTCCTCGCTCCCGAAGACACGCTCACGTCGATTTCAGATGGCGTGGTGGAAGCGCGGGACAAGGCCCGAAACTTGTTCGGCTTTGAGCGCCTGCAGCAGGCCCTATTGGAACAGCGCGAAGCTGACGCCATCGCCCGCTCCGCACAGCAGTTTGGACAGGAGGACGACATCACTGTCATCTCGATTTCCCGGCAAGTAGGGAGAGTCAAGCCGCTATCGCGGGCGCAGGCTGCATCAACGTCAATCCCTTCTCCTATTTCCGGTTAACAGCGCCATGAGGTAATAGTCAGCCGCAGGATCGTCTTTTATAGCAGCCCACTGTTCAAAGGCATATCGGGTCTGGCTCACCGTTGCTTGTACGTCGATACGAGTGAAACGGGCTGCGTAATTGTAGTCGGCTCTGTGACGTTCCACTTGCAAATCGGTAAACATCTGCGCAACATCCTGAAGCTTTTGAGGGATGGCAACGTTGTTGCCGTCGGATCCTTTCCAATTTGACTTCTGGAAAGCTTTGGAGACCCTATCCATATTTGAATGCTCAAACGCCCGCGCGAGACCAAGGCGAGAATTTTTGTGTCCGCTCCAGTGTTTTGTCGCGTCTTCGACCAAGAGATGAAATAGCGCGTAATACGCGGTTGACACTGCCCGCCGTAAGCTGGCCTGCCTGGGTTTTCGTGGTTCTCTGCGTGATAGATGGTCCGCTAGATTCAAGAAGATCTTGGCTTAATCCCATTCCGGATTTTTCAACTCCGCCTGCTAGGACTGGCCCCGGAAGTTAAAATAAGGAATACGCTCAGATTCCGCAAAGCCTAATTCGTCAATCAACTCTCTTCTTACACGTCTCGTCACATCAGCAAGCCGCTGACGATTGTTCCCGACAGCATCCGGCAGGAGAATACGAAAACGAACGGCGGTCTCCTGCCCAATCGGTATCGAGATCGTATCGGACCGCGACTATATCCGCTCCGAAGCGCTGCTTCACTTCCTCAACTTTATTTGTATTTCCTATTGATTGTCAGAAATTGTGGTCGAGATAAGCATAAGCAACCTAGCTACTAGAGTAGCGCGGGAAGCACCGCAAATGAAAATAATGTAGACAATCTACGCTACCAAATGTAGAATCTCTACATGCGACAGCGATATAAGAACCGGATTGAGCTTCTACAAGGCACCCTCGACCTGCTGATCCTGCAAACTCTGCAGTGGGGTCAGCAGCACGGGTATGGGATCGCCAATGCGATACGCGCCAACTCAGGAGATATTTTGCGGGTGGAAACCGGATCGCTCTACCCCGCCCTGCATCGCCTGGAAGGGCAGGGCTGGATTAAATCCGAATGGAAGCCGACCGAGGTGGGACAACGCGCCAAATTCTACCGGCTGACCGCTGCGGGAAAACGGCAACTGACTTCCGAGCGCAGCCGCTGGGACCAGATGGTTGGGGCCATTACGGGCGTCTTGAACCCAGGCGGAAGCCAGAGTTAAGGAGACCCCATGAAATTCCGTCTTCCGTTCAAAACGCGACAGCAGCGCAGGAAAGAACTGCATGAGGAGATCCAGTCGCATTTACGCATGGCCGCGCAAGACGGACGGGCGCGCCGCGATTTTGGAAACGTCGGCTTGATCGAAGAAGTAACGCAGGAAATGTGGGGCTGGACTTTTATCGAACGCCTGGGCCAGGATGGGCGCTACGCGCTGCGCCAGTTGCGAAAGAGTCCCGGATTTACAGCCACGGCCATTCTCACGCTCGCCGTGGGCATCGGCGCAAATACCGCCGTATTCAGCGTGCTGGACGCGGTGCTGCTTTCGGAGCCGCCTTATCGAGATCCGAAAGATTTAGCGGTTATCACGCAAAACTATCCCACCATGGGCGCTGACCGGCTGAACACATCACCGGCAGAGTATTTGGATTATCGCGATCGGAACCGAACCTTTGCTTCCTTAGCTGGTTATCAGCAAGAAGATTACGATTTGACAGGTAGCGGGACTCCGGAACGCATCGGGGGCGTACGCGCTACCAGCAATCTCTTTTCAACCCTGGGCGTCGCCACGCAGCTTGGCCGCGTTTTTACCGCCGCCGAGGATCAGCGCGGCGCGCCCAGGGTCGCGATAGTAAGTCATGCGTTCTGGCAGCGGCGCTATGGCGGCAGCGCCAAAGCAATCGGCTCCGCCATTCGTCTGAATGAGAAGTTTTACACGATTATTGGCGTCATGCCGCCCGGTTTCGAGTTTCCCGCTACCGAAACAAGCGTGGATCAGCCGCCCGCCTTATGGGTTCCCATGGCTTATGCCGAAGATGAAATCCGGGATCGCGCCGCCAGCTATGACACGAGCGTGGTGGGCCGCTTGAAACCGGGCGTTACTTTGGAACAAGCGCAAGGGAATATCCGGCGCATTGCCGATCAGTTCCAGCGTGATCTGCCCAGATTTTACCTACCGAGTCAACCGTTGCGGGTCACGGTCGAGCCGCTGGGGGCGGAGATGACGTCGCGGGCGAAACCGGCGCTGCTTACGCTGGCGGGCGCCGTCGCCTTTGTGCTGCTGATTGCGTGCGCCAACATAGCTAATTTGTTACTGGCGCGCGGGCAGGCACGACAGCGGGAAATGGCGGTACGCAGCGCCCTGGGCGCAAATGCCGGACGCCTGATGCGGCAACTCTTTACGGAAAGCCTCATTTTAACGACCCTGGGCGGAATCGCCGGGATTGTCGGCGCGGAGTTTCTCACCCGTTTGGCGGCGCGCGCCTGGCCGGAGCAGATTGTTGGATTACACGGCGCTCACGTCAACGGCGCGGTTCTTCTTTTCACCTTTGCCGTCTCGGTCGGAACCGGCCTTCTCTGCGCCTTAGCTCCCGCCCTCGGCTGGACGAAACCGGACCTCGGCAACGCGTTGAAACAGGCAGGCCGCCACATGGGCAACACACGCATGGGGAATCGCTTTCAAGGCAGCCTGATCGTGGCTGAAGCAGCCAGCGCGACGGTTCTGCTGATAAGCGCCGGGCTCCTGATTCACAGCTTTATCGAACTCCTGAAAGTACCGCCCGGCTTCGATCCGCAAAACGTCCTTTTTGCGCGCACAACTTTTAACGGCGCGCGTTATCCAGACCCAAATAAACGGCGCGCGGCGGAACGCTCCATCCTGGAGAAGTTGCGGGCTTTGCCCAATGTGGAGGAGGCAAGCCTCACTTCTCATATTCCCTTGGCGGATTCGCGGCAAATTGGATTCGTTGTAGAGGGACGGAGCCTGACTAATTATCACTAGGCTGATAACGCGCTGGTGAGCGGCGATTACTTTGCTTTGATGCGCATACCTATTCAACGCGGGCGCACTTTTGACGAACACGATACGCCGAATCATCCGCTCAGCATTGTGATTAATGAAACCATGGCGCGACGCTACTGGCCGCATGAGGACGCCGTGGGTAAACGCATTCTCTGGGGAGGACGCAAGATGACTGTCGTTGGAATTGCAG
>CAXUBB010000012.1:0-4062 GCA_964249105.1 uncultured Bryobacteraceae bacterium
GTGACATCCTTTGCGCCCTTTGTCAGACTGCATAACAGCTTGATCGCTTCTTCGACTGCTTTGGCAATATCCGCGTCGCACCAGTCAAAGAACGGCGCGCGGGGAATGCCAAGCCGCAGATGACTGACAGGCTGCTTCATGCCGGTGACGTAGTCTTCTTTTGAGTGCTCAACGCTGACGATGTCGAGCTTGTCATAACCTGCTATGTGGTTGAGCAGCAAGGCCGCATCTTCCGCCGTTCGAGCGATAGGACCACAATGATCCAGCGAAACAGTCAGGGGCACAATGCCACGGATCGGAACTAACCCGTAGGTCGGCTTCAATCCCACTACGCCGCAGTAAGACGCAGGAGTTCTGATGGAGCCTCCCGTGTCGGTTCCCAAAGCGCCAAAGCACAGATCCGTAGCCACGGCAGCCGCCGATCCCCCACTGGAACCGCCCGTAGCCCGGTCCAGCGCCCAGGGGTTTCGAACGGGTCCGAAGTAGCTGGTGGAGGAGGTCCCGCCCATCGCAAACTCGTGCAGGTTGGCTTTGCCGATGGAGATGGCTCCCGCAGCTTTTAAGCGCCGGGCCACTTCCGCATCTTCGGTGGGAACACGGTCGTCAAAGACAGCGCTCCCCGCAGTTGTCCTGATTCCTGCGGTATCGATATTGTCCTTCAATGCGATCGGAATCCCGTGCAGGGAACTCCGAAGCCGCCCGGCTTTCTGCTCGGCATCCAACTGTTTTGCTTCAGCCAGCGCCTGCTCGCGCAAGACCGAGATAAAGGCATTGAGTTTGGGATTATAGACCTCAATTCGCTTGAGGCAAGCAGTCACCAGTTGCGAGGGCGTGACCGCCCGCGACCGGATGCGCGCCGAAGCTTCGGTCAACGTCAGCGAAGTCCACTCATCGGTGTCTTGGGCGAAAAGGGCAGCGGCTCCCGCCAAAGAAGCGGTAAACGCGCGTCTGGAAATTACAAACATGGAGTCATCTTTCTGTTTCTAATGACGCGACGCGGCGGAATCTTCATGAGTATCGCATGTGGCCCCTGATTCGGCAAATCAGTTGAATGATTCCGATTACTCATCCGATTATTGAGCGAGGTCCGCGTGCGGGTCTTCCTCGACGCGAACCACCTCAACAGGCCTTAGACCGGCCTCTCGCAATCGTTGGTTCAGAGCTGGCAATCGGGACTGTTGGAGAGTCTTCCACTCCGCCAAGCGGGCCTTCAGCGTTCGATCAGATTGCTGGTAAAGGGCAATCACCTGCGCCGGCGGAACTCGATCAGCGCTCTCGATGGCGTTCAGCGCAATGACAAATGCGCGGCTGACCGCCTCCAGACCGGAACTACCGTCCGGTTCACCGCCGCGCTGAATTTGCTGTGCTTGCTGGTCGGCAGCCGCCACGCTGTTAGTCAGCGCCGTATCGCTCATATGATCTTTCAGCTTTCCGATCTGGATTCGCAGTCCTCTGATTTCGCTCGCCGCGATTCGGGCTGCAATCATGTCATCAAATGCCTGCCGCGCCCAACGAAATTGTTCAGACAGCACAGCAGGCGTCGCTGGCGAACGGGGGTCCACGATGACTGGCAGCATTTGCGCCGCAGAGGGTTTTCCGTTCATGGTCAGCTTTATTTGATACGCGCCGGGAAGCACCAGCGGCCCGACCGATGCCCGCAAGCCGGTATCTTCGTCGTCGGCGGTCGTCTGTTCGCCGATGCGTCCATACCGCAAATCCCAAACAAATCGATGCATTCCCGCCCCTTCGCTCAAAAGCGCAGGCTGGGGCAACCAGCGGGAAGCAATCGGAATATCCTTGGGCAAACCGGTCGCTTTCTCACGGCTTGAAAAGCGTCGGACGGGCTTGCCGTGAGCATCCGTGATTTCAAGTTCGACCGGTCCGGAGGCCGCCGTCGCCAGATAGTAATCGATTACCGCACCGTGTGGAGGATTGCCGGCCTGCGGCTCCTCCGGCGGGAGCGGCGTGCCGGAGAAACTATCGTTCACAGTCCGCACCGCTCGGGCAGGCTTGTACAACCATGCCTCCAAACTTTGCATTTTGGAATCAATCTGCCGCAGCGGCGAGATATTGTCCAGCACCCAAAACGACCGTCCATGTGTCGCAACAACCAGGTCATCATCATGAATTACCAGATCGCGCACGGATGTGATCGGCAGGTTGAGTTGCAGGGATTGCCAATGCTCCCCATCATCAAACGAGACATAGACGCCAAACTCCGTGCCTGCAAACAGCAGTCCTTCGCGCTTCGGATCTTCTCGAATCGAGTTCAGGAAGGCATGATCGTCGAGGCCGCTCACGATCGGTTGCCATGTCCTGCCGAAATCACGCGTGCGGAAGAGATAGGGGCGCTGGTCATCCAGCCGATGGCGGTCAATCGCGGCATAAGCCTCGCCCGCCTTGAAATGCGACGCTTCGATTTGGGTGATCTTGCTCCATGAAGAGACTCCGCCGGGGGTTACGTTGGCCCAGGCGCGTCCGCCATCGCGGGTCAAGTGAATCAGTCCGGTGTCGCTGCCCGCCCAAACCTCGGACGCGCTGAGCGGAGAAGGGGCAATGGCGTAAACCACGCCGTAGCCGCGTTCCTTGGCATTCTCCACATCGACTGGGCTTTGCGGATCGCGCGCCGTCGCCGCGGCGCTTTCACCGGTCAAATCAGGGCTGATCGTTTGCCAGTGCAGGCCGCCGTCGAGAGTGCGCATCACATATTGCGTGCCGAGGTAAAGAGCATTCGGCTGCGCGGGCGAGAAAACAAGCACAGGCGTCCAGGGGTCTCGGTACTTTCGCTTGTTGATCTCCGTTCCAAATCCAGGCAGCAGCAAGGGCGCAATATTCTGGCTCTGCATCATGCGGCGGTCAAAACGCACGACTGTGCCGTACGTTCCGCTCACATAGAAAACGTTGGAATCCTTGGGATCAAGGGCAATGTATCCGCTCTCGCTGCCGCTGACGGTAAACCAGTCGCGGCCATCAATCTCGCCATGATCGGTCCGGCTCGCCGTGGCGGCGGTTCCGCTGTCCTGCTGGGCGCCATAGACGTGATAAGGGAACAAATTATCGGTGACGACATGGTAAAACTGCGCCGTCGGCTGGTTGTACCAACTGCTCCAAGTTGCGCCGCCGTTCAATGTCACGGTCGTGCCCTGATCGGTTCCCAGCACCATATGGGTGGAGTTAGCGGGATCAATCCAAAGCTGGTGATAATCATCGCCGCCCGGCGCGCCGCGCATAATCGTTAAGGTCTTTCCGCCCTCGCTCAACCGATAAAGAGCCACGTTCGGCGCATACACAACAGCAGAATCGTTCGGATCGACCGTGATGCAGCTAAAGTACCAGGCGCGGCTCGTAATGCGTCCGTCACTGTTGACCCGCGTCCAGTTCGTTCCCCCGTCATCGCTCCGGTAAAGGCCGGCCTCCTTCGCATCGATCAAAGCATAAACACGTTGGCCATGGGTATTCGCGGAGACGGCCACTCCAGCTCGTCCCCAGGGTCCCGCCGGCAGGCCATGACCGGTCAATTGCTCCCAAGTTTTGCCGCCGTCTTGTGAACGGTACAGTCCGCTACCGGGACCAGACAAAGGCGCATACGTGCTCCAGGGTGGCCGGTGAGCTTCCCACATCGCGGCAAACAGGAGAGAGGGTTCATCCGCCGCCATCGCCAGATCCGCGGCGCCAATATTGGGCCCGCGATAGAGCACCTTTGTCCAAGTCTCGCCGCCATTCTCGGAACGAAATACGCCGCGTTCCTCATTCGGCCCGTAAGCGTGCCCCAGCGCCGCGACCAGCACCACGTCAGGATTGCGCGGGTCCACCACAACGCGGCTGATCTGGCGCGTATCCTTCAGTCCCAGATTTTTCCACGTTTTGCCCGCATCAATCGACTTGTACACGCCATCGCCGCTCGCCAGATTGGACCGGATGTCGGATTCCCCGGTTCCCGCATACAGAACATTCGGATCGGAAGGCGCGACTGCGAGCGCGCCAATCGAGGCCACGGGCTGGCTGTCGAACACCGGCGTCCAGACCGTGCCGGCATCGGTGCTCTTCCACACGCCTCCGCCC
>CAXUBB010000012.1:4072-16156 GCA_964249105.1 uncultured Bryobacteraceae bacterium
GCCGCCCACACTGCCAAAGTAGAATGTAGATCCACCGCCGCGCACCCCCGAAACCGCCACGGCGCGGCCCGCCCGGAATGGTCCAATTAATCGCCACTTAAGGCCGCTAAACAGGTTTGGTGAAAACGCCTGCCCCGGAGCGAGCGAGCATAAGGCAACGGCAAAAGCGAAGGAAATCAAAAGACGCATTGACTTCTACCATAAACCGAAAGCCCTGTACTCACCTCAAACCTGTTATCATTCAAGGGCAATCTCAGGAGACGAGCGACAGTATTAACAAGAGAGCGCGTTGCGTTCCTTTCCACGAGTCCGTTGAATTGTAAGTTTCATTGAGCGAATGTGCTCCTGTTCCTTGGCCACCCCCGCCGATTGTGATCGCGGGAATTCCCAAATTCATCGGAACATTGGAATCCGTTGATCCTTCTCCCAACTGAACGGGCAAATCCAAGGTCTTCGAAACAGCCATGGCGGTTTGAACAATGCGGGCACTCTCCGGCGTTACGCCTGCTGGCCGGAACCCAACAAGTTCGGGCGCTACGCTCACTGGACCCTTGCCGTTCCAACGCTTGTTTTCTTCTTCGACCGCTTCATTCAGGGCAGTCTTAAACTTTGCGTTCAACGCATCGAGCGATTTCACATCAGCAGAACGTAGATCGACTTCCATCCATGCTTCGAAAGGAATAGCATTGATGGACGTTCCGCCGCCAACTCGTCCCACATTGAACGTAGTCTTTGGATGAGCCGGCACTTCGAAGGCGTCAATCTTTGCAATAGCGCGTCCCATTGCCTGGATCGGATTCGCCATGCCAAAAGCGCCGTAGCTATGCCCTCCCGGTCCCTTGAACAGCGCTTTGTAGCGATAGCTCCCAACACCTGTATTCGTGATGCCCGTGCCAAGCCCGTCCACGGAGATAAAGCTATCAATCTGACCTTTCAGGCTTTCGCCGAACAGCTCTTTCATGCCGCGAAGATCGCCTAAACCTTCTTCGCCTACGTCCGCTACAAAGGTGATGGTTCCGGGTGTCCTCACTTTCGCTTCATCCAGGGCGCGGATAATCCCGAGCAAAACCGCCAAGCCGCGGCAATCGTCTCCAATTCCCGGGCCTTTCATCACGTCTCCTTCCCGGGTTACTTTCACGTTAGTGCCTTCCGGGAAAACAGTGTCTAAATGCGCGGCAAGGACCACGTTAGGCCGTGATTTTTCGCCGGGCCGCGCGCCGATTACATTGCCGGCTTTGTCGATGCGGACATTGGTCAGGTGTAAGCCCTCGAAGATCTTCTTCAACTCATATCCGCGCTGCTCCTCATGAAAAGGCGGAGCCGCGATTTCACAGATGCGCGCCTGCTCGGAAAGCATTTCAGGCTCATTGTGCTTGATAGCTTCGAGAGCCGCCTTTACGGTTGGGTCCGCCATGAGCTTAACGGCTTCCTGGGTTTGAGCAGAAGCCGAGAAACTCAGGAGCGTAAAGGCGAAGAAGGAATACTGAGCCGTGTAAAACAGATGAATTCTTCGGGACATAAATATAGATTTGAGCCGAACTATGGGTGCGTAAGCTGATAAATGTAAAGAGCAACCCGACGGGTCTGATCAGGTTGGCGTTTCAGTTTGATGCTTTCGCCCGGCGCGTGAGCGCCCGCGCCGTAAGCCCCCAAACCCGAGATGCCGGCCACGTAGGGCGCGACGAAGGAGAGATCTCCCGCGCCTCGACGGCTTGGGTCCAGAGGTTCCATCACATCCAACCCAAGCTCGCGGTTAACATCGTTCAGCTTTTTGAGCAGTTCCTTGTTGCCTTCGGTTTCCGGCATGGACGGGTACCCATCCTTGAATTCGATCTCCGCGGACGTTCCCGGCAGATGCTGACTGATGATTTGCCGCATTTTCTCCTGAGCACGCTTGTACTGATCGTCAGTCACCGTACGCATATCGCCCACGGCTTGAGCCTTGGCGGGCACGACGTTCACCTTCCCTACCGCAGTGCCGCTAGCGGTGCCTGGGTCATAAGAGGCGTTGGTCCCACCCACAATCAGGCCGACGTTATAAGTCAAGCCGGGCTCGCGCAGTTCTTCGTGAAACCGGTAAAGAATTCGGGAAAGCTCATAGATGGCCCCATCACCAACGCTCTTGTTGAATATGCCGCTCGAGTGCGCCGTTTTACCGGTGGTGGTTAACACCCATTGATACGCGCTGCGACGAGCGATGCTGGCCGCGTCATGCCCGCCATTTTGAACGCCGCCTTCGAATTCAAGGGCCGCATCACTTGCCTTTCCCGCTTCGATCAGGTCTCGGCGAGCCACGGATAAAGGCTCGCCCGGACGCTCCTCGTCGCCGGTTAAAAACACAGTAATGCTGGTTCCATCTAACGCGTGATTTTCGTTGAGAGCTTTCAGCGCGCTTAACATGATAACTAAGCCGCCCTTCATATCCGCCGTACCCGGACCTGTCGTTTTGTTCTCGCTCTGTTCAAACTTTTGAAAGGGACTATCAGGCTCGAAAACCGTATCCATGTGGCCGATCAGCAAAACGCGCTTTCCGTGATTTCCGTGGCGGGTACACACCAGATGTCCCGCGCGATGAACCTCTTCCATGGGAATCCACCGGCAAGCAAATCCGAGCGACTCGAACCGGGGCCGGAGCACGTCGGCTACTTGGCGAACTCCCGATGGATTCAGAGTGCCGCTGTTGATATTCACCAGTTGCTGAAGCAGCGCGAGCGAGTTTTGTTCATCCGCCGTAACGGCCATCAGAATTTTCTGCTCTTCGGAAGTCAGCGGCTGAGCAACAGCCGTCCCCAATACGGCGCTCAACAAGAGAAGTCGAATCATAAATGGGCGTGAGGGCATAAGAATGGCGCTATGGGAGGGCAAAAGCCAGAAGGCGAGCTTCCGAATGAGATCCTACCGCGATTACCACCTGCTGATGTCTGTTGTAACTATAAGTCATCAGCGTGCCGCCCATCGCACCTCTGGTAGCGTGAAGAGCAGGCCGTGCCTGAATCACCTCGTTCCTTGATCGGGGCAGGCGTAAACTGTGCAGAGACACTTCCCATGCAGCCTCGAACCTTTGTACTTGCCATCGCCACGGGAGCGCTACTCCTCGCACAATCCGCGTCTATGTACCACACCACGCATACTTACACATTAGGCGGAGAGGGGAGTTGGGATTATATTGTCCCGGATCCTCCCAACCACCGTCTGTTCATTGCCCGGCAGAGCCGCGTTATGGTTGTTGACGAGGACAGCGGCACGCTGATCGGTGAAGTGACCGGTATCAACGGCGCGCACGGAACCGCCGTGGCCAGCGGCACCGGACATGGGTTTGCCACTTCGGGTAATGACCAGTCGGTGGTCATGTTCGACCTGAAAACTCTTAAGCCTCTCAGCCGAATTCCGGCAGCGGAAGATGCTGACGCGATCCTTTATGACAGCGCCTCGAAGCGCATTTTCACTCTGAATGGCGATGCGCATTCTTCGACAGTGATCGATCCGGCAGCCGGAGCGCTCATCACCAATATTCCTCTCGGCGGCAAGCCGGAATATGGCGTTTCCGCAGGGGACGGCAAGGTATTCGCAAACCTTACTGATGTGAGCGAAGTAGTCGAGATAAACGCGAAAACGGCTACTGTCGAGCGGCGCTGGCCTACCGCTCCCTGCAAGCAGCCTGTCTCAATGGCCATCGACACGGGGAACCATCGGCTGTTTAGCGGATGCCGAAGCGGCGTGATGGCAGTTTCCGACTATCGCGCCGGCAAGGTGATCGCTACCGTGCCGATTGGGACAGGCGTAGACGGCGCGGCGTATGACGCTGCATCGAGTGACGCTTTCGCATCGAATGCGGATGGCACATTGACGGTGATTCACCAGGATAGTGCGAATCAATATCATGTGGCCCAGAGCTTGCAGACTCCCGAAGGATCCAGGAATATGGGATTGGATCCGACGAATCACCGCCTGTTTGTTGCCGCCGCGAAATTCGGACCGGCATCGTCAGAAAGCAAGCGGAGGGGGCCGGTCCTACCCGGCTCCTTTTCGCTTCTGGTCATCGAGCGTGATCAGGTGACGCACTGAACACCGCCTTGAACCAAAGTAGCGAGCCTCGGTAGATTCTCCGAGTTTTTCACCAAATCTTCATCATCGGAAGCTAGGCTGGCCTTATCGTTTCCTTCCGAATGCTGCAATTCATACTCTCCGGCACCCTACTAGTCGCTCTGCACGGTCCGCTATGTGCACAGATCATCCCACAGGCTCGTCTCGGACCAGATAGTTTCAGCCAAACCCAGGAGTCTGCCCCAACTGCCCGGCCAAGTAACCAGCCGGTGTCACCGGTCAACGACGACCGCTCAATTAGCTGGAAAAAATTGATTCCGAATACTTTGGAGGATCAAAAAACCATTTACTGGAACTTCCCGCGTGCGCTTTTCCAGGGTCGGCATTGGTTGCCAACAACCGTCTTCCTGGCTGCAACAGGGGTCCTGATTGCTGTTGACCAATATGAATCGCCCTATTTCCGCCGCACCTCGACCTATCACGGCTTTAACAGCGGCTTTTCCGGAACGAACACCTCGTTGATGATAGCCGCAGTTCCTGCGGGTACTTACTTGGCTGGAATCGTCAAGAGCGACTCCTACTCAAAGGCCACGGCACTATGGACAGCGGAGGCAGTGGCGGATTCAGAAATCGCAGCTGAGCTGCTGAAAATCGGAACTCGACGCGCAAGGCCGGAGAGCATTCAACCGGGTGGCAATTTCGGGGACACGTGGACTGACTCTCGTACGATTACCGATGGCGGTTTTCCATCCGGTCACACGATCGCGGCCTTTTCGGTGGCGACAATTATGTCAAGACGCTACGGGCATACTCACCGATGGGTGCCTTACGTCGCGTATGGGGTCGCGAGTACGATTGGATTCTCTCGGGTCACTTTGTCCGCGCATAACGTTTCGGATGTTGTTGTGGGAGCGGCGTTAGGCTACGCCATCAGTCGCTTCGTTGTCCTGGGCCACAATCATCGCTGACCTGGTTAGCCTAATCCCAGTTTTTGGATTACTGCATTAGCTATTCTACGGCCCTTCCTACGCGGACCCCTGGATGCTAAGATCTGTGTGCAGGATGTCTTCGGTTGGGAGCGCAGGAGGAAAATCCTCACTCGTGCGATGAAGCAGATCAATTTAACAGTGAATGGTAAGCATCACACAGTAACAGTTGATCCAGACACACCGCTTTTGTTTGTTCTCAATGACGAGCTCGGGTTGCAAGGCCCGCGATTCGGCTGCGGCATGGCGCAGTGCGGAGCCTGCACGGTAATAATGCGCGGACAGGTAGTGCGATCCTGCGTTAAGCCCGTAAGCACAGTCGGCGAGGACGAGATCACGACCCTGGAAGGTTTGGGAACACCGGAGCATCCGCATCCGATTCAGCAGGCGTTTATCGATGAGGGAGCAGCACAATGCGGATTTTGTCTCAGCGGCGTGATCCTGACCGCGAAAGCTGTTCTCGATGTCAAGCCGGAGGCAACTAACGAGGAGATCCGCGACGCTCTCGGGGGCGTTTTGTGCCGCTGTTTTACCCACACCCGCATGCTGCGAGCCATTCGAAAATATGCCGAGGCGAAAAAGCGCAATGCCCTCCCGGCGTGAGTTCTTGCAAAAGTGCGGCGCTCTGATCGTAAGCTTTAGTGCCGCATCATCAACAGCGCCATCGGTAAGCGGCCAGGGAGCGTTCGGAACTCATGCCTCCCACATTGATCCGGAGAAACTGGACTCCTGGTTAGCGGTCACTGCTGACGGCGGCATTACCGCCTATACGGGCAAGTGCGACTTCGGACAAGGTATCTTTACTGCTCAAACGCAGTTAGTCGCGGAAGAGCTATGCGTGCCGATTGGCCGCGTCAAACTGATCCAATGCGATACCGCTTTTACCCCCGACCAGGGAACCACATCCGGAAGCCAATCGACTCCAACCAATTTCAATGATGAAAATCTAGCGCTCGCGGCGGCTACTGCCCGGGAAACTCTTTTGCATCTGGCCGCGGAGAAGCTAGGCGAGCCGGTCGATGGTCTTGCACTAGCGGATGGCGTGATCACGGCCCGCACGGGACAACGCGTCACCTATCAGGAACTGATCGGGAGTAAGCGCTTCGATGTTCCACTCAGCAAGTCGGCCCAGCGACGGTCTCCGGCGAAGTGGACCGTGTTGGGCAAGCCGATCCCCTCGCTGGACCAAGTGGCCCTGATGACGGGCCGGTTTGAGTTCCTGCACTACGTCCGCGTACCGGGCATGCTCCATGGTCGCGTTGTTAGACCGCCTGCCATGGGGTCTACGTTAGCCGATGTGGACGAGAGTTCCGTCCGGCATATTCCCGGACTCATCAAAGTAGTGGTCCATAAAGATTTTGTTGGGGTGATTGCCGAGAAGCAACACCAAGCTGTTTTAGCGGCGCGTCAGCTCGCGGTTCGATGGAATCCCGGCCCGGAACTGCCGGCGCAAAATAGCTTCTTTGAGCATCTTCAAAAACAGCCTTCGCACGATACCCTGAGCGTTGATTCGGGAGATGTGGATACATATCTTGCTAATGCCGGCAGGGTTCTGCGAGCTAGGTATACCTATCCATATCAAATGCACGGTTCTTTGGGTTCGTCATGCGCCGTCGCTGACGTGAAACCGAACCAGGCAACCGTATGGTCTTCGACGCAATCGGCTTATCCGACGCGGAGCGTCGTGGCCAAACTGCTCAACATGCCGCTCGATAGCGTGCGTGTCATCTATGTACGCGGCTCCGGATGTTACGGACTGAACGGCGCCGATGCTGTTTCGTTCGACGCAGCCTTGTTATCGCAAGCCGTGGGCCAGCCGGTCCGGCTGCAGTTCTCACGCCAGGACGAGATGATGTGGGAGAACTTCGGCGCGGCGTGCGTTGTCGAGCACCGTGCCGGCATCGGGCCGGACGGTCGCATAAGCGTCTGGGATCGTGAGAACTGGGTCGCTTCGTTGGGAAATCGACCAGGCTATGACCGGCCGGGCAACGTCATTACCGGCATGTTGCTGGGATACGAACCGGAGCCGCTGAAACCGGGCGCCGCTAAACCGCCCACGGGCAGACTGCGGAACCAGAGCAACACCGTGCCTTCCTACTTCGCCGGCTGCATAGAGGGATCTTGTGGCGGTGGGGGAATGATTCAAAGGGAACGCGTTCTCACCCACACCGTCCGATCACCGTTCTTCACCGGGCCACTGCGTTCACCGTTACGAATTCAGAACACATTTGCCAATGAGTGTTTCATGGACGAGCTCTGCGCTCATGCGAAAGCGGACCCGGTGGTATTTCGGCTGCAGCATCTGCGTGATGCTCGGCTTGCGGCAGTTCTCAACGCTGCGGCGAAGGCGTCACAGTGGGAGGCACGACCTTCGCCGGCGCCGAGGCGTCAACGAACGGGGGAAGCCAGAGGGCGCGGCATTGCCTGTGTGGCTTACGAAGGAGGGAATGGTTATGCCGCACTCGTGGCCGAAGTGACTGTGAACCTACAAACCGGCCTAGTTCATCCGACGCGTTTTGTTGTGGCGCTGGATTGCGGACCAATCTCGAATCCTGACGGTTTGGGAAATCAGATTGAGGGCGGCATTTTACAGGGCATGAGCCGCGCCTTAGTGGAGGAGGTCACCTGGGATAACAGGCGCGTAACGTCCGTTGATTGGGAGACCTATAGCAGTCTGCATCTTGATTACGACATTCCCATCATTGAGAGTATTTTTGTAACTCCTCCCGACGCGCCTGCAACCGGCGCCGGAGAGACGGCCATTACGGTTACGCCCGCTGCCATTGGGAACGCCATCTTCGACGCAACGGGGGCGCGGGTCCGGGATTTGCCATTTACTCCGAAACGTGTGACTGCCGCGTTGTTGGCGGCTGGCCGCCCTGGCGCGAAAGCATGAAAGCGCACAGACGAAAATTCAGTATGCAAGTGATTCGAAGCGCCGTCGGTGGCCTACTGTTGTGTTTTCTGCTAGGATCGGCGGCTTGGCGAACCAATCGCGCCAAAGCCGAGAACTTGCCCCGAGCGGCGGAACGTGACGACGGAGCGGCTGCTTTCGAGGCGATCGTTCCCGTGTTACATCATCCACGCTGCATGAATTGCCACTCCACCGGAGATTTTCCCCGTCAAGGAGACGACAGTCACCAACACACCATGGACGTCCGACGCGGACCTCATGGCGATGGCGTCAATTCCGTCAAATGTAGTACCTGCCATCAGGATCACAACTTAGCAGGTTTGCACATGCCTCCGGGAGCGCCGGATTGGGAACTGCCTCCGCCCTCCACGCCAATGGTCTGGGAAGGTTTAACGGACCGGCAACTTTGTGAGTTACTGAAAGATCCCAAGCAGAACGGACACCGCACGGTTCAGCAGATTGTGGAGCACATGTCGACGCCGCTCGTGCTCTGGGGATGGAATCCCGGCGAGGGCCGGACACCCATCACAATGCCGCAATCGGAGTTCTTGGCCAGAGTGAAAGGGTGGGCCTCAAAGGGCGCCGGCTGTCCATTAAAATAATGCCGGTCTACGGGAGCGGTTTCATCCGTAAGTTTTTGAATGCCACTACGCTGCCCTTATTGTGCTGTTGCAGAACCAAATAGCCCTCTGCGAACGTGTTCTTCTCATCGGCAAAGTCAACCACCTTCTTGCCATTGACTTCGATGACAATGTGATTGCCTTGCGCGATGATGTGCTGATTGAACCAGGTGTCCGGTGGGACGAGTTCTTCGTAGATCTTCACGAAGCCGTAAAGGCTTCCGGTCCGCACCGGATCTTTGTGGGTGCTATTGACCTGTGCTTCATAACCCTTGGGAAATCCCGGTCCCCAGGCGGCGCGGAACAGCATGCCGGAGTTTCCGCCATCGCTGATTTTGACGTCTGCCTGGAACTCGCAGTTCCGGCACTGCCGCTCCATCCAGAAGAGATGACTTCTCTCGCCGTCACCGACAATCGTCCCCTCTTTGACCTGCCACGAATCGGGGTTCTCGTTCGCCTTCCAACCATTCAGGGTTTTCCCATCAAACATGTTGATCCAGTCGTTCTCTTGCGCCGGGAGCATGGAAATGGAGAGCAAGCCAAAACTGAGAACGGCAAACCACTTCGCAAAGTTCATGAGCACAATGGTATCGCGTCTAACTTTCTCTGCATGGACGAGAAAATGACATAGAAAGAAGCTCCTGATCCGCTCGACGTTCTCATTCTTTTTGCTGCCTTTCCATGCCCGCCACAACCTGCGCGTGATTCACCGCTGCCGTTAACGACACTCCGCCAATAATGTTGCCCAGCAGAGTCGGCAGCAGATAACCCCAAGCCACTGCGCCCCAACTTTTCACGCCCACCATCACCAGAAACAGCACTTCCACGGAGCCGGCAATGATATGAGTAAAGCCCGCGATAGCAACCGTGTAAGTCAAAATAATGATTACGGCAATCCGCCCCGTGTCGATGGCCGCCAGCATCCAGACCATCATGGCGATCAGCCATCCGGCAAAGATGCCGCGTAGCATCGCCGTGCCGAACGTCACATCCGCTGCCTCCTGGGCAATGGAAAGCATCGCCGCCTGCACCTCGCTCTTAAACATGGGAGTGTTTCCCACTACCCAGGCAAATAGGTGCGCGCCCGTCAAGTTAGCGGTCAGCACGACCGCCCAAAGCTTCAGAACACTTACAAAAGTTTCGAGATTACGGCGAGCCAGCAAAGGAATGATGGCCGTCAGCGTGTTCTCCGTAAAAAGTTGCTGCCGTCCGATAATGACAATCAAAAATCCAAGCGAGTAACCCAGTTTGACAATTAAAGGACGCCAGGACGTGTCCGGCAACCGCGATTGGAGCAGCGCTTGCGCTACCAGTGAGAAACCCATCGACATTCCAGCCGCCAAGCCAGACCACGCCAGCGCCGAGGCCGGGCGTTTCAATTCCTCCTCGCCGTCGTACCGGACCGTTTCATGCACCACAACGGCGCTGACCGAAGTGCGATCTTCCGCTTCCTGCCGCTGCTGTTCCGTTAGCTCTGGAGCGGCTATGGCCGCTGCGCCTTCATCATCCTCAAACATGCTTTCACAGTAACAATCTGAATCAGGCGCTTCCTAATTCATCGATGGCAACGAGCCGCTTGCTCCAGTAAGACTTCAAAGCCATCTGCACCGGCAAACAGGCCTGAATTCCGGAAGTCAAATTCGCTGACACGGGTTGACCCAGGAGAACCGCATTGATGAAGTTTTCCGTGTGCGCCCGCTCCAGGCTCCCTTTGGCGGCTACTTGAATGTCTTGTCCTTCATTCGGCTGCCAGATATATCCTTCGCGTGCAAGATCAAGGCTGCCTTCTGTTCCCTGAAAGAAGACGGACGGACGAGGATTACGCAGCGGCAAAACGGATGACTCAAAACTGAGATTCCACTTGTCGTATTGGATGATGGCATTCACAGTGTCGGGATTCCGGCGTCCATCGTCGTACTCGTAAATTCCCCCCAGTCCAACAGCGCTGCGCGGTTTGGGGTCGTCCAGCATCCACTGGGCTACATCCGCCCAATGCGTGAGGATATCGGCGAGCACGCCGCCGCCGTAATCCGGGAAATAGCGCCAGGAGTCGTAACGCGCCGTGTCATAGGGGACCTTCGGCGCCGGGCCGAGAAACCGGGCCCAGTCAAGACCCGGCGGTTTGGGCGCGGGCGTGATATGCCGCTGCTGCCAGGGGAAATTGCTCCATACCGCTCGCGCGAACACCACATGCCCTAACTTCTTCCGACTGAAGATCTCCTCTTTGGCTTGAATGTAATGCGCGCCGCTGCGTTGTTGAGTGCCGCATTGCAGCACCACCCCGGAACGCTTGGCGGCAGTCACCAAAGCCTTTCGCTCCTCCCAGTGGTGAATGATAGGTTTTTCAAGATATACGTGCTTTCCTGCTCCCAGGGCGGCCTCGGCAAGGGTGAGATGCAGATGATCGGGAGCCGCAATTAGGACGGCGTCCACATCCCTCATGGCAAGCAGATCTTCGTGGGCAGCAGCCGTCTTCGGAACAGCGCCATTTTTAGCAAGAGACTGAGCCGCGCGCTCACGATGAACATCGTACACATCGCAAACACAGCGCAGGTCAACACGCTTGTCTTCGAGAAAGGCAGCGGCGACTTGTGTTCCCCGCCTGCCCGCGCCCACCAAACCAAGACCGATGCGGCTGTTCGAGCCCAGCACGCGCCGGTAACTGACTGCCGACCATGCTGCGCCGCTCAGCGCTCCCACGAAATTCCGGCGATTTAATTTCAAACGCACATTGGCAGACATAAGAACAACACTTCAGAATACTGAAATCTCCAGGCGCATGATAGACTCGGAGCGCCACAATGGCTGAAGGTACTGCCCGTCTGGCGCTCCATCCATCGAAGCAAGCGGAACGCCAGGAGAAACCAGCCGATGCGCGGTGGGCGATTCTCGCCTTCCTGCTCGCTGTTACCGTTATTAATTTTATCGACCGTCAGACGCTTTCCGTCCTCGCGCCGAAAATCCGGGAGTTGCTGCATCTGTCGCATGCGGCTTACGGACGGATTGTCGCCGCCTTTCAGTTCGGCATGATGTCGGGAGAATTTCCCGTGGGCTGGCTGATGGACCGATGGGGCGTGCGCCTCGGGTTGGGGCTGGCCGTTTTTTGGTGGTCGATGGCCACGGCCCTGCACGCCTTTGCGCGTTCCGGTTTGCAATTTGGGCTGCTGCGCTACTGGATGGGGACTGGCGAATGCGGCAACTTTTCCGGCGGGGTCAAAAGCGTCAATGAATGGTTTCCTCGCGCCGAGCGCGCCTTTGCCATCGGCATATTTAATAGCGGCAGCATGATCGGCGCGATTGTCGCTCCGCCGCTGGTGGTCTTTCTGGCGTCTCGCTATGGTTATCGATGGGCCTTCCTCCTGCCCGCGATCTTCGGCGCTTGCTGGGTACCGCTGTGGTGGAAGATCTACGGATCAGTTTCGGAACAACGAGGCGCAAACCGTCAGCCGGGACGAGTTCAGGAAGGCAATAGCTGGGCGCTGCTGCGCTACCGCCAATCCTGGTCGGTGATGGCCTGCCG
>CAXUBB010000012.1:16166-19459 GCA_964249105.1 uncultured Bryobacteraceae bacterium
GTTCTACTGGTATTGGATGCCCGATTATCTCTACACTGTTCGCGGCCTGAGCCTTCGGGATATCGGAATGCTCAGTTGGATTCCCTTTCTGCTGGGCGACGTGGGAAGCATCTCCGGCGGCTGGGTTGCGGGCCTGCTGCTGAAACGGCATTTCAGCTTAAAGAATGCCCGGCAGATCACCATGTATGCAGGCGCAATCCTGTGCCTGGGGAGTTTTGCAGTCTCGTTTGTTCCGACGGCGGCGCACGCCTTAGCGGTGATCGGAATCGTTATGTTCGGACATACATTCCTATCGGCGAACATGTTTGCCGTTGTTACTGACATGTTTCCGGACGAGGAAGTAGGACGCGCCACCGGGCTGCACGGAATCTGCGGCGGCCTGTCCGGATTTTTATTCCCGCTGCTCACCGGATTTCTCGTGGATCACTTCTCGTATGCGCCGGTTTTCGCGCTGGCCGCTGTCATGCCGCTGGCCGGCGTCATCGCCTTATTTGTCATCAGCCGGGGACTCCGGCCTGTTGATGGCGGCAGCGCCGAAACGCACAAGAGCTAGATTGGATAGCGATGAAACTCTTCTGGTTTATACCGACGCAGGGCGATGGCCGCTATCTGGGAACCACCCATATGATGCGGCAAACCGATCATGGCTATCTGAAACAGATTGCCCAGGCCGTCGATCAGTTGGGTTATGAGGGCGTGCTGCTTCCCACCGGCAACTCGTGCGAGGATGCCTGGGTAGTGGCTTCCACGCTCGCGCCTGTCACGGAGCGATTGAAGTTTCTCGTGGCAGTCAGGCCGGCCGTCATGTCTCCGACCTTAGCCGCTCGCATGGCGGCTACCTTTGACCGCTTTTCCAATAGCAGGCTGTTGATCAATGTCGTAACGGGCGGAGATCCGGAGGAGGCTAAAGGCGACGGAATTTTTCTCTCGCATGATGAGCGTTACGAAGTCACCGATGAGTTTCTGACCGTCTGGCGGAGCGCCATTTCGGGGCGGCCCACCACTTTCAAGGGCAAGCATATCCATGTAGAAGGAGCCAAAGTAGTTTATCCGCCGCTGCAATTGCCGTACCCGCCGCTTTACTTCGGCGGCTCCTCCCCGGCAGCCGTCGAACTCGCCGCCCGACAGGTGGATGTGTACTTGACATGGGGCGAGCCGCCCGCTCTTGTGGCGGAAAAAATCGAAGCGGTGAAGCGAAAAGCGGCGGAAGCAGGCCGCGCCTTGCGCTTTGGCATCCGGCTGCATGTAATTGTGCGCGAGACGAACGAGGAGGCCTGGCAAGCAGCGAACGAGTTGATTAAGTACGTCGATGAGGACACGATTGCCCGTTCGCAAAAAGCGCTGGCCCGCTTGGATTCAGAAGGTCAGCGCCGGATGGTTGCTCTTCACCGGGGCGACCGCGCCAACCTGGAAATCAGCCCCAATCTTTGGGCAGGCGTCGGCTTGGTGCGGGGCGGCGCCGGCACAGCCCTAGTGGGTGATCCTGAAACCGTCGCCAAGCGCATGCTGGAGTACGCGGACCTCGGCATCGAAACGTTTATTCTCTCCGGATACCCGCATCTTGAAGAGGCATACCGCGCCGCTGAACTCTTGTTTCCACTGCTGCCTTTGTCCGATAGGGCCGCCTCTGAAACTTCGGGCATGGTCAATTCCCGGCGGACAGCCAGTGAAGTAGTGGGAAATGAGTTCCGAGTCGTGAAATAACAGTTGCTTGCTCCAACCGAGCTTTGATATAGTACCTGCCAACCCAAGGGAGGTCCACGATGGTTCGTTCCCGTTCTGCTTTTTCCGCAGTGCTGTGTCTCAGTTTATGCTTCGCGGCGCAGTTACAAAGCCAGGCAGTTTACGGCAGCATTGTCGGCACCGTTCTCGATCCGTCCGGCGCCGCCGTCGCTAGGGCAAAGATTATCATCCGCAACCTGGAACGCGACACAACCAATGAAACAACCACCAATGAGTCCGGCAATTATACGCAACGCTACCTGATTGTCGGCAAGTATCAAGTGCGCGTGGAAGCGCCGGGATTCCGAACTGCCGTAAATGATGATGTCAACGTTTCGGTGGACGACGAAGCGCGAGTGGATATCGGGATGCAGGTGGGAGAGTTGAATCAAACGGTGGAAGTGACCACGGTAGCGCCCATGCTCAAAACCGAGCGCAGCGACGTCGCCACCACTTATGACGAGAAACAAGTGGCGGAGCTTCCTATGCTAAGCCGCCGCTTCACGAACTTTCAATTGATGACGCCGGGCGTCTCGCTTTGGCCAGTCAGTTTAACGGCGGCGCAGCCTGAAAACCCGCAAGGCTCTTATCGCCTGCTGGTCAACGGCCAGAGCTTCGCGGGCGTGTCGCACCTGCTGGACGGCACGGACAACCACGATGCCGTTCTCGGCTGGATCGTTATTAACCCGACTTTGGAATCGGTGACCGAAGCGAAAGTGACAACCGCCGACTTCGACGCCGAGTTTGGAACTTCCGCCGCCGCCGTGGTCAGTTCCCAAACGAAGTCAGGAACCAACGCTCTACACGGCAGCGCCTTTGAGTTTCTTCGTAACGATCACCTGCAAGCCCGCAATCCTTTTACCCAATCCCTGCCCATCTACGGCACGAATGGCCGCGTGATTCCCGTGACGCAATGGAACCAGTTTGGCGGATCGATTGGCGGCCCGATTCGGAAGAACAAGCTTTTCTACTTCGGCGACTATCAGGGAACTCGCCGGAACACAGGCGGCAGCGTGCTTCTGCGCGTGCCCTCGCTCGCGGAACGCACAGGCGACCTGAGCGGCCTTGGTCTGAACATCTACGATCCCAGTACCGGCACGAACGATAAGACCCGAACAGCATTTGCAGGCGCGGTCATTCCTACCAACCGTATTTCACCGCAAGCCGCTGCGCTCTTAAAACTGATTCCGGCGCCGAACGTTCCCGCCGCACGGGACCAGCCCAACTATTCCGGTTCCGGCGCGGTTAAATTCAATGACGACGCCTTCAATACCAGAGTCGATTATTATCAAAGCGAAAAACTGCACTGGTTCGGGCGCTATAGTCTGGCGGATTTCCGAATCAACTCGCCGGGCATTTACGGAGCAGCCGGCGGCCCCGGTTACGACCCGAGCGGCAGTGTCAGCGCCTTTGCCGGTCAGTCTACCTCGCTCAATCATAGTGTCGCGGCTGGTTTCGACTATGCGATTCGCCCCAATCTGCTCACCGACTTTCGTTTCGGCTTCTTCCGTTACCAGGTGCATGTCGTGCCGAACGGCCTCGATACCGCTCCAGCAGCGGATGCCGGAATT
>CAXUBB010000012.1:19469-25655 GCA_964249105.1 uncultured Bryobacteraceae bacterium
AGATAAAACATTCACGGGAGGCATGCCGGCCTTTTTAATTAACGACTACGGCAACAACCTGTTCAAATTTGGCTATGCCCTCGGCGTTAACGGCTGTAATTGCCCGCTCATTGAGAATGAAAAACAGTTCCAATTCGTCAACAACTGGACCAAGATTCAAGGCGACCACACTTTTAAGTTCGGAGCCGACATTCGGCGGGCCTTCAACCTGCGGGTACCGAGCGATCAGCACCGCGCGGGCCAGTTGTCCTTCAATGCCGCAGGCACACAAGGACCGGATGGCGGCGGGTCGGGTCTTGCCACATTCCTGCTGGGAGATGTGCAGCTATTCCAACGCTATGTCAGTTCGCAGACCGACGCGAGCGAAGCCCAGAACCGTTGGTTCTTCTTCGGCCAGGACACCTGGCGAATCAATCAGAAGCTGACAATTAATTACGGCATTCGATGGGAGCTCTACCGGCCTCAAACCGTCAATGGCCCAGGGAAGGGCGGCTATGTTGATCTCGGCACTGGGGAGGTGCTCGTGGCCGGAACGCCCGGTGTCGGCCTGGACCTGAACGTGTCCGGCCGTTTCACGGATATTGCTCCGCGCCTGGGCATCGCTTACCAGGTCAATCCCAAAACCGTGGTCCGCACGGGTTATGGACGTGGCTACGATCTCGGCATTTTCGGCTCCATTTTCGGCCATAACGTTACGCAGAACCTGCCGGTGCTCGGCAGCCAGACCCTTGCGCCCGCAAACAATTTTGACACGGTATTCACTCTGGCGAATGGCCCCAGTCCGTTGAATCCGGCCAGCATTCTGAATTCGCAGCCCAAAGGTCCGAACGGCTATCCGCTGCTGCCAAACGGCGTCACTCCCTTAGTGGTCTCGCAGAACATGAGACTGCCCACCGTGGACGCCTGGAACTTCACCATCCAGCGCCAGTTAACAGGCACGCTTTCGCTCGAAGCGGCTTACGTCGGCAATAAGGGCACGCACGTATTTGCCGGAACCGGCGGCGATTACGATCCTAATCAAGCAACACTGGTTGGCTTCGGCACCCTGTCCACCAACCAGCGCAAACTCTATTACGGAAAGTTCGGCTGGTCCCAGAGCATACGCTACTTTGGCAGCGACGCGAGCAACAACTACAACGCGCTACAGATCAAAGTGGAAAAGCGTTTCTCACAAGGACTTCAGCTTCTTTCGCATTACACCTGGTCGCGCAATATGGATTTCACCAACACTTACTACCCAATAGACGCCCGCTACGCCTATGGACCTTCGGACAATAACCGTCCTCAGGTTTTTCTGCTTTCCGCGCTATGGGAAGTGCCGTTCGGCCGCGGGCGCAAGTTCGGGAGCAATCTTTCCAAGCCGCTCGATTGGCTGGCGGGCGGCTGGCAGATGAATGGCGTCTGGAACTGGGCGAGCGGTCTTCCCTTTACGCCTACTTATCAGTCCTGTAATTCCGACCGCGATTCCGGCTGGTGCCGCCCCGACGTGGTAGGCAATTGGCAGGCCGCCAATCCAAGCCAGTTCGGCTGGTTCAACACCAGCAGCGCGCTATTGAGCTCAAATGGAGCAATCAGCGGAGCCTGGCAGCGGCCGCAACCAGGCGTACAAGGTGACGTAGGACGCAACGCTCTTTGGGGACCTCATTTTGCCCAGCTCGACATGTCCTTTTTCAAAACCTTTTCGGTCACGGAGCGAGTTCATATTCAGTTCCGCGCGGAGTCGTTCAACTTTACCAACCATACAAACCTGGGACAGCCGAATCCTTGCGTGGACTGCCCAGGAGTAGCGGGCCGTATCTTTAACGCAATTGGCAACTATGTTCCGCGCCAATGGCAGATGGCGACGCGGGTTGAATTCTGAGGGTAGGTTATGCTGCAAGGAATCCCGTATGCTGAAAAAAGCGAGGCCAAGCGCTGTTTTTGCGCTCTTACTAGGACTTCAACAGACTCCGCAACAGGCGCAGACTCCGCCACGATCTCCTGTTCAACCGCTGGAGGAGACAGGCTTTCAAGCGATCTTTGACGGCAAGACCTTAACTGGTTGGGACGGCGATCCCGATTTCTGGCGCGTCGAAGATGGAGCCATCGTTGGGCAAACCACCCAGGAGCATCAGCCGAAGCAGAACACGTTCTGCATCTGGAGAGGCGGGCATCCGGCCAATTTCGAATTCAAGGCGGAGTACCGCTTAACGGGAGTGAACAACGGCAACAGCGGCATCCAATACCGGAGCGTTGAGCTTCCTGAAATTGCGAAGTGGGTCATGAAGGGATATCAGGCCGACATCGATCTCAAGCAGCAATACACTGGACAAATTTACGAAGAGCGCGATCGAGGCTTTCTGGCGTTGCGCGGGCAACTTTCCTACGTCCCCGACGGCAAGCACGTGGGCTCCATCGGATCACTGGGCGACACGGAAGAATTGCGGAAGTTCATCAAAGACAATGACTGGAACGAGATTCACATCATCGCGCGCGGCAACACGCTCATCCAATTCATTAACGGCCATGTCATGAGCATCCTCATCGACGATGATTCCGCCCATCGTAAAATGGAAGGCGAGATCGGCATCCAACTGCACCGCCTCCCCAACGCGGCCATGAAGATGGAAACGCGCCGCATCCGCCTCAAAGCTTTGTAAACAGCTAAAGAGCCCTAATAGACATAGAAAGCGCTAGGTGAATTGTTCCAGCAAAAAAGCGAACAGTTCCTGTATTCTGTTCATAGCCGCTAAACAGTTATAGAGTTGGAAGTTTGCTGTTTAGCCATCTTCTGAGGAGATCAGAATGAAAGTCGCCGCTCACTTTGCTTCTCTTGTACTCGCCTTAGTTGCTTCGTTTACTCAGGCGCAGGCTGATTCATTTACCTTCATGCCCCTGCCCGAATTTGCTCGGGGCATCAATAATGCCGGGCAGGTGGTGGGTTTTTATGTGAGGGGAGAAACTACCCTCGGTTTTCTCTACGACTACGGGGTGACCACCACCATCCGTGTGCCGGGCAACAACGACACCTTAGCTTTAGGCATTAACAATCAGAGTCAGATTGTAGGTCTCACGAACGGATCTGCCACCGGCAGCGTGGGTTTTCTGGACGTTAATGGCGCTTTCACCACGTTACAGGTGCCCGGCAGCGCGGAGACGACGGCGCAGGGTCTCAACGAGGCCGGGCAGGTGGTTGGCTATTTTTCGGGCAGTGCCGGTCCCTCCAGCGGCTTTCTCTACGACGGAAGCATGTATCGCACGATCACTGTGCCAGGTGCCCGCAGCACCCTTTTGTACGGCATCAACAATCAGGGCGAGATGGTCGGGTACTACTTTGACAATAATAGGGCGCACGGCTTCCGCTACAACCGCCAGGGCGTGTTGACCACCATCGATGTGCTGGGCAGCACCAGCACGACGGTTTACGGCATCAACAATCTGGGCACACTGGTCGGCACGTTTCAGGACACAGGCGAGCGCGAACACGGCTTTGCCTACAACAACGGCGTCTTCACCACCTTCGATGCGCCGTTCGCTCTTAGTACGGTCGCGTATGGGATCAACGATAGCGGCGAGGTGGTGGGTGTTGCTTCTGGCTATGGCTCTTTTCTCGCTACGCCCATTCCCGAGCCGACTTCTTGTGCCCTGCTTCTTGCGGGGCTGGCCGGCATGGGTCTGCTGCGCTTCCAGAGGCAGCGAATTGCAGCCACAAAAAACAGAGCACGCTATAGGCTCTTGGGTCTGATAAAGGCCTTGACCCGACATTTGCGCAACCAGGGGCCGTGGAGCTTCTCAGTTTTTGCCGGTCAGCAGCTTGCCTCCGGTTCGATGGGATCTGTCGCGGTCAGCCGAGAAAAGGAAGGCGATCGAAGGGAATTCACCGCTTCCAGCCTTCGTTGCCCCTGCTAGCGGGAGCATTGGGTCAAGGCCAAGGATGAACAGCAAGAAGGCAGGATACCGCCTACTCGCCCTATTAATATCGAGCTGCGCCTTAGCCATCGCAGCAGACTGGCTATCCAAACGGGGCGACCCTCAGCACACCGGCTGGCAAAGGGACGAAAAGCTCCTGACTGCACGCACGGTAAAAGGACTTCGTCTTCTTTGGAAACAGCAATTCAGCAATGGCCTGACCGATCCTTTGCTTCTTGGCCCCATCATCACTCATCGCGGCATCAAGGAATTAGTATTCGTCAAGGATGGCTCCGATACAGTTTATGCCGTGGATGCCGACCTAGGCACAGTCTTTTGGACTCGTCGTTTGGGAGGGACTACGCCCGCCAAATCATGCGCGCAGAGTTTCCGTATTCCGCCGGTGATGGCCCCTGCCGCCGAAAAACCGGAAGATCCCGCAGCGGAAGATGATGACCACTTTTCTGACGAAAACCGGCCGCTCTATGTCCTGTCTGCTGATGGCCGATTGTACGCGCTGCGCCCCAGCACCGGCGGAGACTTTTCGCCTCCGCTTCCGTTTCTGCCGCCCAACGCCAAGCCGGTAACCCTCGCAATATCGGAGGACATCCTGTACGCCTCCGCATCTCCGGTGTGCGGCGGCATTCCCGATCACGTTTGGACTTTAGATCTGAAAACGGGAGCAGGTCCGCAACCCCGGCCATGGCAAAACAAGTATGAACCGCTCACCGCTTTCCAATGGAAGGGTGAGGATCTGTTTGCAGGATTGACAACTGATAATCGACTAGTTCTTCTCAATGCGAAAAATCACAGTAGTGTGACGCCCAAATCCGCTCGTTCCGGAGGTCTTGCCACTTGGCAGGATGCCGCAGGTACACGTTGGATTGACACAACCTCTCCTTCCGGCGTCAGAGCGTTCCAAGTGACTGGTTCAGAGAATCAACCCACCGCTTTCCTGTCATGGGCTTCGCGCACCCTCATCGCTGCTGGTCCGCCAGTAGTAGCAAACGGCCTTCTCTACCTTCTTGCCGCTACGGTGCCAGGAAACAACTTAACCTTACATGCTCTCGATGCTCTCAACGGCAAGGAACTTTATAATAGCGGCAATGGGATTTCATCTCACTCGCCCTCTGGAAACATCGCTCTAGCTAATGGACATGTCTGCTTTAGCGCTGTCAATGGAGTACTTTATTGCTTTGGCCTTCCATTCGAGATGTAAGCACATTACCGCAGTAATATAAAACATGGCGTTAGCTCGTTCTAAAGTCACGGCGCAAGGGCAAATCTCGGTTCCTGCCGACGTGCGGCACAAACTCGGAATCGGCCCAGGTTCAATTTTGGAGTGGGACGAGGAAGGCGACAAGATTGTGGTACGCCGTGCGGCTCAGTTCTCGTCAGAGGAGATTCATCGGGCAGTCTTTCCCGAAGGGACGCCCAAACGCAGAACACTTGACGAGATGAAGGAAGGCATTCGGCAGTACGTCCGAGAGCGATATGCGCGCCGTTGATACAAATATTCTGGTTCGTTTAGTTGCTCAGGACGACTCCCGTCAAGCCGCCTCAGCAGATCGTTTCATTGAAAAGGGAGCATGGGTACCAATTCTTGCGCTTGCTGAGGCCATTTGGGTTCTTGGGACAGTGTACAAGCGAAGCGCAGCAGATCTAGCCGTTGCCGTACAATTGCTGCTGGACCATAAAACCTTGGTTAAGTTGTAGAGTTATGTCAAGAGCCATGCCCATTCATAAACGATTGACTATGCTGTTCCCACCTGCACTTGCGCTCTTCACGGGTACCGCAAGAGCAGATCTGCCCGAAGGATATGGCAAGGCGGCTACCATTCGAGTTTGCGGAAGCTGTCACTCGCCGGAACGGGCGACCACGCTCCATCAGAGCCGTCAGGGTTGGGAAGACACCGTAACCAAGATGGCTAAGTTGGGCGCGCAAGGGACGGAAGATGATTTCGACGCTGTTCTGGCCTATCTTGCAACTCACTACGGCCTGGAAGTCCCCGGCCCGCTGAACATCAACAGGGCAACGAGCATTGATCTTCAGACAACTCTGCTGCTGCGAAGATCGCAGGCGAACGCCCTGATTCAATACCGTTCGCAGCATGGCGAATTCAAATCGATTGACGACCTTCGAAATGTTCCCGGGCTGGATTTTGCCAAAATAGAAGCTAAGAAAGCCCGTATTATTTTTGCATCCCCTACGGATGCAAACATTAAGACAGCGGACATTCATTAAAATACCGGCATGCGAATACTCCGGCTTGCGCCTCTTCTGGCTGCCGTTACAGG
>CAXUBB010000012.1:25665-26468 GCA_964249105.1 uncultured Bryobacteraceae bacterium
GCGGCTGATTGGCCGATGCAAAGCGGAAATTCTCAGCGGAATGGCTGGGCCAGGTCCGAGCGGTATATCAAAAGGGAAAACGTCAGCGCTATCAAGCTGCTTTATAAGTATCAAGCCGATAATCTCTCCAAGGGCCTCAATTCTCTAACCCCGCCCATCATCAACGGTAATCTCATTACTTATCGTGGTTTCAAGGAGATGTTAATGTTCGGCGGAAGTTCGGACAGAGTATATTCGGTTGACGCCGACCTGAACAAACTTCTTTGGGAGTTCCGTATCGAGCCTAAGGCAGACAAATCTCCATTGCAAACTTCGACCGCTGCTTGTTCCAGCGGCCTGACCGCGCCGGTCATTATGGCGGGCAGCAGTTCAGCGCCGATTCACTTTACCGCCCTGGCGGCCCATCGTCCTGCCGCCTCGGGAGTGAAAGCCCCCCCAAAGCCTTCCCCTTATTTCCCGCCGTTAGAGCAGAGTATTTATCCGCTCTTGCCGACAACCTTAACCCAGCTTGCCGCCCTATACGCCGTGAGCAGTGACGGCTTTTTGCATGTCATCAACAGCTCCACGGGCAAAGATCTGCTTCCCTCATTCAAATTTCTATCGCCCAATGCGGAGGCCACAAGCCTGAATATCCGGGATAACGTTGTTTACGCAACCACGGCGGACAACTGCGACGGCAACCCGAATGCGCTTTATGCTCTCGATCTTCTGAGCAGCGATAAAAAGGTCGCAATCTTTGCCACGAAGGTCGGCAACTTTTCCGGCACGGGTGGAACCACGATTGGCAACGACGGAACGATCTA
>CAXUBB010000013.1:0-11324 GCA_964249105.1 uncultured Bryobacteraceae bacterium
GAAAAACGCAATCGCGCCATCGGTGGTCATGTCGCCTGTGTGCATTTTGATGCCCACGATAAAGCGCGCATCACGCAAAAGCGCGTCCTGCAATTGCCCGAGATGAATCATGTTGGACTGCCGGGCATCCGCCGCGCCAGTACCCGGCTGCCCAAAGCCTTCCTCCAGCATCATCTGTTCGCAATAGTGCGCCCAACCCTCCGCATTCGAGTTCGCGCCCAGGATCTTACGGACTCTGCTCGGAGCCTTTGGTATCCAGAGGAACTGAACATAATGGCCGGGGTAAGCTTCATGGATGGAAGTGCTCACGACCGTACCGACATTGAACATGTGCATGAAGCCTTCGGTGCGTTCGGGACGCCATGACTTTTCCGGCAGCGTTACGTTGAAATAAGCTTCCTTGGCCACGCGTTCGAAAGGCCCAGGCGTGTCCATCGAAGCGAACGTGGTCGCGCGCATAAAAGGCGGCGTCTCCTCCAATATGGGCCGCACATCGGAAGGAATGGTGATGATCTGCTTCGTTTGAATAAACTGAATCAGTCCTGCAAACGTCTCTCGAAAACTTTGGAGAAGGTGCGCGGGAGCTGGATGATCGCGGCCCAGGTCCAGCAGAATCTGCTCGGGCGTTTTCGAAGGATCAACTTGTTTGGCAATTCTCTGGAACTCCGCTTGATTTTTGCGGAGGTCAGCATATCCGATGTCCAGCAATCGTGAAAGCGGGAGATCCACCATTTCGTCATAAGCGAGCTTTCTGCTGAATGTGTCCGCGCCGATGCGGAAATCGCCGTGCGAGCGCGGAAGTACATCCGACTGCAGCCAAATCCGGTATTTTTCTAAAGCGCTCAACACATCGGTATTGGTTTTGACGAACTCGGCCTTAAGCTGAGAATCGCGAACATCCGTAAATGCTGCGGGAACATCGTTGCGTATGAAATCGATGTTGCCGGGCAACTGTTCCAGTGCGATCTCCGTATAAATGCGAGGGGGATTTTCAAGGTTCTGATGCGCCGCCTCTAAAAAGTCAGGCACTTGCTTTTCTCGGGCAATTAAGGAGCGCAGCCGCTCCTCGGGAGAAGCAAACTTGCGCTCCATCAACGTAAAAAGACTGGCAGTGATGCCGCTTGAATAGGTATCAGGATTTTTCTCCCACGGGCGGATCGTTTCGAGCGTCAGTAGTGTGGAATGTATGTTGTTCAACACTAGCTGCCGATCCGCTTGCGTGCTCGCATCCATTCCATCAGGAGGAAATGCTGAGATCTTGCGCTCAAAAGAATGAAGATCAGAGATCTGCTGCTGAATAACGCTCCGTAACCAGCTTTCCAGCCGATTATCGAACTGATGGAATCCAAGCGTTGTGGCTTGCGTTGGCTGATATTTCAAATAAACCTGATCGAAGTACTGGTCCGCCAGCGTGCGGAATGCATCAGCATTGGTCTGACCTGTCATTTGTATAGCAAGAAAGGCGAGAACCGCACTTTTAATCCTCAAAAATCCTCCAGGAGTCCTCTTTAAACGTCAAAACCGCACTTCCTTACTACTAACATTCCTGACGCGCAAAGGGACAAAACCCCTCCCCTACAATAAAAACAGTGACAAAAACAAGCGGAGCCTCACGCGCTCACCGGCTCCTGGTTCTCGTTGTGCTGATTCGTCCCTTGGGAAACTTATCGCTTGCTTGGGGCATGAAACATTTTCCTCAGATTGTCTCCTTAAGTCCTCTCCCTTATCTGCGAGCGATGCTGAGTCCTTACGTTGCCGTCGGCATTCTGCTGCTGATTTTGTCTCTTTTAGTTCGAATGGCTCTGCTGAGCCTTGCTGATCTGAGCTACGTTTTGCCGATGACGGCGGGCGGATATGTGATTTCCACTGCTTTGGCCGAGTTTTTTCTCAAGGAGAGTGTCGGCGCGAAAGGCTGGATCGGCACGATCCTTGTCTTTCTCGGCACCGCGATTATAGGAACGGCATCGCGAGTGAACACGATGGAGCCGTCCGGTAACACTAAAAATTTAGAATCTGTTACCTGTTTACAAACCCATTCGTCACAATAGAGACGTCTGTTCGCTCCGTAGATCTCAATTGAAGATTAGGTGTTTATAAAAAGAGGGGAGAGTTTTTAGTAAGAATGAAGATTAGTGTGCTTGGTGGCGATGGTTATTGTGGTTGGGCGACGGCGCTGTATTTATCTCAACGCGGGCACTCCGTTTCGATTGTTGACAATTTTGCTCGCCGGCAATGGGATCATGAGCTGGGCGTTCAAACTCTGACGCCGATCCGTTCTCTGGCCGAGCGCCTGCGCGTCTGGCATCAATTAACTGGAAACGTGATTGAGCTTTGCGTCGGCGATGTCACCGATTATGACTTCCTGGCTTCCACGATCAAATCATTCGAGCCGGACGCCATCGTGCATTTTGCTGAACAGCGCGCGGCTCCTTATTCGATGATCGACCGGAAGCACGCCGTCTTCACGCAAGTGAATAATGTAGTAGGAACGCTGAACCTTCTCTTCGCGCTGCGCGAACTGCAGCCTGATTGCCACCTGGTGAAGCTAGGGACCATGGGCGAGTATGGAACGCCTAATATTGATATCGAAGAGGGCTATATAGAGATTGAGCATAAAGGACGCCGCGATGTTCTTCCGTTCCCCAAGCAGCCCGGTTCCTTTTATCATCTTTCGAAAGTTCACGACAGCCACAACGTAATGTTCGCCTGCAAGATTTGGGGTTTGCGCGCCACGGATCTCAATCAGGGCGTGGTTTACGGCACCATGACGGATGAAGTTGCGCTCGACGAGGCGCTTCTGAACCGGTTCGACTACGATGAGGTTTTTGGAACAGTGCTCAACCGGTTCTGCGTGCAAGCCGCCATTGGACACCCCCTGACTATTTATGGCCAAGGCGGTCAGACGCGCGGCTTTCTTGACATTCGGGATACGGTAAGGTGTGTTGAACTCGCCTGCTTAAATCCGGCGGCTCGCGGCGAGTGCCGCGTATTTAATCAATTCACAGAGCAGTTTTCCGTGCTTGAATTAGCGCAACTTGTGCAAACCGCTGGCCAGAAGCTCGGTTTAGCAGTAGAAGTGGAACACCTACCTGACCCTCGTGTGGAGAAAGAAGCCCACTACTATAATGCGAAGCATTCCAAACTGATCGATTTGGGTCTTCGACCACATTATTTGTCGGATTCACTGCTTGACTCGCTTATGAACATCGCCATCAGATACCGGGATCAAGTTGATCCTTCCGTACTCCTGCCGCAGGTAAACTGGCGTAATGCTGTTAATGAACGGAAACAGCACATCAGCGTGCCGGAAGTGTCGGAACTGGCGATGGGCAGCAACTAGCGGGATTTCGTGCGCGTTAAGCCTTGAACGCAGTGGAGTTAGACGGGACCAGCATGCCGTTGCGAATGTGGTAACGGCTGCCGCGCCAGTGAATTGTGCTCCTCAAAAAGCTCGTCAGCCATAGCAGAGAGGCGAGCGCATCCCACACGATAATGAGCGGCATCGTTTTCAGGAAAGCTGCTCTTTTCAAGCCCCATACGCCGATCATCCAGGTGATGGCAATTCGAAACGCAAGATAGGTGCTGAAAAATCCCAGCCCAATCGACCATGTTGGTTTTACTGCCACGGCAATAAAGCACCATAACAAGCCTTGAGTGAAGATCAGCCCGAGATGACCCCACGGGCGCATATTGCGCATAACCACCAGCCATCGTATACGTTTAGAAAGCAGCTCACGGAGGGATTGATAGTCCGCAACAGTTTCAATCGTATATGGCAGAAGCCGCACTTCATATCCAGTCTCGGCAATTAATCGGCCCACCAGGAGATCGTCAGCCGGTTTGTTTTCAATGGCGCTGTACCCGCCAAACTTTGCTAAGTGCGCCCGTGTGGTTGCAATCGTCGGACCGAGCGCGAATTTGACCCCATCGAGCTGTCTGGCTACCAGTAAACCCGCGTAGAAATCGGAAACCATGCCTATGGATTGCAGGCTATCGATGGAAGTTTTCTCACCGGTCGAAACATAGAAACAGGTGACGGCGCCCACGCTTACATCCGCCAGCGGTGAAATTAAACTCCGCAGATAGTCGCGTTTAACCCGCGCGTCGCTGTCGCTAATTACCAGATGTTCATACCGGGCTTCCTGGGCGAGACGCGCTAATTTGGCCACCTTATCGTTGGTAGCCTTACGCCCGGAACCGAAGAGAACTCGAATCTGCCGGTCTGGAAAATCATGCTGCAATTTCTTGATAACCGGCATCACCGGATCATCGCTGGAGTCCACGCAAAAGATAATTTCGTACTCGGGATAATCTTGTTGACAGAAACTGGCAAAGTTTTCGTAAGCGTCAGGGTCAAGGCCGCGTACCGGCTTTAGATTGCTGATTGGAGGCGTGAAGGCGGGGTTCTCTGGCGGAGTCACGGAAGCCTGACGAAAGAAACGCCAGGAGCTATATAAAACGAGAGCGTAATAGATGAAAGGAAAGGAAGCGACCCCAAGCAAAATAAGGGGCAGGGTTGCAGAAGTCATTAAATCTCTTTCTTAGCGTTATTTACCCGTCCCGATTGTGTTTGCAAGCCCCAACCGAACTATAACAAATCGCCTGATTTGCAAATACGCCTCCGCGCTGGAGATAAGAATTCTCAGGCATTGGCCTGTCTGGCTTTGGCCATGCCTGAGAATTTACTTTTAAGTATTTCGTTAATTCGTTCGGAACTGGCCAATCGGCTGCTCCACCGCGCAATTGACTCGGTACATATAAGTGGTCTTTGACGATAAACCGCTTAGCTGGACGCTGCGCGTTCGAGCGGTTCCGGTGTCGCTGACGCGAGTAAACCCGTTGATCAGATTAGGGTCAGTTACATCATAGATTTTGTAATCAACCGGGCAGGCTTGCGCGTCAGGTGCCACAAACGCAACGAAGGCGGAAGAAGCAGTAATTTGACCCGTCGGCGTTCCAATCAGGGTGACTTTGCCTTGTGCCGATTGAAAGGCGTCGACATCAATTCCGACATCTTTGCCGTCCGTCGACCTGTACTGTCCTCCCGAAATATAAGGCGAGTCGCTACGGAAGTGAAAATCGCCGGACGTTGCGGGATGTACTGAATCAGTAGGAAAGCTGCTCAGTTGGAACCACTTCATATTGTTGAGATCCGTCCAAGACGGCACATAATTGTTTTGCGAAATGTTGGGGTACCACGATTGAATGTCGGTAGGTTGCGTGTTGCTCGTGTAAGTCTGATTCTGCTGGCCGGACTTGTTTAGGCCAAGGCTGTCGAAAACGGACCAACTCGCGGGATACAACAAGTTGTTCTTAAACGTGTAATTGGTCCATAGACAATTAATAGCGCCTTCCGCATTGCGCTGCGGGCAGCTATGCTCTCCTGAAATGCCCTGGTAGGAGGAACTCATAGGAAAGATGTTATTCGTGATCGTGACGCCCTCGGAACGCGTGTTATACAGCCAGAAAAGAACTCCTTCTTGCCCTCTCATGGGAAGAATGGTGTTGTGATCGACAATCAAATCCTCCGCTCCCGACGCTCCCTGAATAAACCAGCCATCGCCCGACGTAGCGTACTCTACCGCGTAAGGACCGATATCCCAGATCAGGTTGTTGGCGATGCGCTCCCGCACAGGGGGAGGCGCGATAGTAAATACGTTAGTTCCATACGCGGTGGCCGCGTTAAACACGCCGGGGCCGTGCCGCACTTCGTTGTTCTCGAAGTTAATATCATGCACGCCAATCGTGAGATTACTGAAAGAAATAGCCAGCGAGCTATTAACCGTATCGTTCCAGAAATTTTCAAACACACTGCCGCCAATATAGATCCGATACCCGCCTTTCCATTCGAGTTTCTGCCGTGAGAAGTAACGATTACCGTCGGAGCTAGGACTGCCTAGCCACGTATAAGTAGGGCTCGTGAATGTGTCGCGATAATAATAATAATCGCCTCTCATCGCCCATGTTCCGCCCGAATCATCATGGTGCCATTCATTTCCGGAACCTTCGATTCTCGTATTGATGAGCGCGTAAGGACCTGGCCCTACTCCGCCCACCATGCACTGGCAGCCCTCGGTATTGTTCCATTGAGAGTAAGCAAGCTGGCCTGGATCGAAACCATTGGTCGGCGAGTAGGCGTCCGCCAGAGTTCCATCTGTGTTGATGTCGGCGCATCCCACAATGCCGGCGGAGGATGTAATGTTGTTATAGGACGGCCATGCGTTGGTAGGATCACAAGAACCATTAAAGGCAGATGCCGCGGTGGCTTCTGAGTGGAGGATTCCATTACCGCCTGTATAAGAGTAATTGCGGAAGAAGCCATTTCGGTAGGGTGTTCCAGCGTTCGAGTGAAAGCTGGCGCGATAGACCGTTCCTGCCGTAATCGGAACAGCCGTGGGAAAGTAGGCCGTCTGCCAACCGGTGGTTGTCATGTTTGAAAATGTGAGAGCGGGCGAGAGGGCATTTCCGTTGTCGTCATAAATCATTGCTATCTGATCCGTGGACGTGTCCTGAGCGACGCGATAAAAACGAATTCCGATCACGTAACCTGCCTGGTCCGAGTGGAAGCGTGTATCGACTTCAAAAGGACCGCCGGCAAAGCCGTCGTTACCTCCGGGAATCGGTACCGCTGAGAATAGGGAAACGGCGTCCGCCTGACTGCCTGTGGGACTGAAAATCGGATCGATCCAGTACAGGCCGTCGCTCATGTTAGTGGCGAAACCGTGACTGCCCGGCAGGTATTGACTCGCGCCCAGAGCAGAGGTCGTGAAAATATGGCATGGTGCGCCCGAGCAGGTGCCGGTCACGCCGGGAGGAAGCGCGACGTTGAGCTGGCCTGAAAAATCAAAAAAATTGAAAATACGCTGCTGTGATGCAGGCGCGCCGGTCAAGTTGATCGTGACTTGATTGGAAAGCGCGCCCCGTCCTGCTCCAAACGAGGTCTTGCCAGGCTCGATATAGTACGTAGCTGCTCCTAAGGAGAAGTGAGCCGTCAGCAGCAATGAAAAAATAATACGTTTCATCTGTGTTCCTTATTGGTGAACGTTTAGCCCGAAATTGTACTGCCGGAAGAAGTGCATGTCTGATAAATAGCTATCAACAATGCCCACATTAGCCCCATTCCAGTTGATGACCCGGTACGAGCGGAAAGGCGTCGGATAGCCATGTATCCAGCAGCGATCGAAAATGATGTTTTCACTGGACTGATCCGTGGCAATCAGTTGCATTCCGGGAGGTGGATCGTTCGAGTACGCTCCTTGCGGATAGGGCTGGTAAGTAAATTCGACTCCGACAAAGCGAATATTGGACATGAGATAAAGATCGGAACTATCGGCCGCGTCTCCGCCGGCGGTATTGAACATAATGTTGCGATTGTCAATGTGACCCAGAAGCGAATTAGGCGCTTGAATCCTTGCCATTTTTGAAACCCAGGCCGGATTCACGCGCACGTGTTCCGGCACGAATTGGCTGTCCGGTGTAGACGTGCGAATGACGACCCACTTCAGCTTCCGAGGCCAAGGAGCGTACTCGATATTTCCCCAGCCTCCATCAGAGAACTGCCAAAGCTGGCCGCCCTGGGAGTATGGCGCGTTGTAATATACCTGAAATGTATTCGCGTCAATGACATGTACGTAGTAGATCTGGCCTGGGATAATCGGCCCCTGCGTAGTGCTGCAACCGCTTCCCGGCAAACAACTCGGGTTGTAGTTATAAAGCCGTACGCTCCAGATAATCTGATTTCCTTCAACGAATCCATGATTAGGAGAAGTGATGTAGTAATTAGAAGTGTTGAATGCGCTCGGGCTGAGCGTCACCACATCTGGCGGGATTCTGGACGGACGAAGCGTTCCTGTGCAAACGGAACCGGCTGGAAGATTAATTACGGTTCCGTTTGTGTTCAGCGAGCCTAATGCAGTGTTAAGAGCGCTTTCAATGCTGGAGCAATCGTCATTTGAGGCGACATTGACCGTTACATATCCAGTTGTGTCAGGATAGCTGGTATCGAATCTCTGTGGAGCAATGGGCAGAGCCGGATGCAGAGCAGGCAGCGAGGTCGTAGTCAACCGAACGCCTTGGCCGCTCGACCAGTTTTGCCCGTCCGAGGATCCCTCTGGACAAACGTCGTAAGTTGTGTTGGGAAGCAGCCCACCAACAATCGCGCTGTAATGCTGTAAAGTGCTGCCCCCTTCCGTGACCACGCCGCCGGCGCCGCCTTCGCATGTGCTGGGGGAGGGAACTGTCCTGAGTCGTTGGTAGTTCCAGGATCCGACTGTCGAGGAAGGCGGCACGATTTGCCATCGCAAGCGTGCGCCGGAGTGGGAGATGCTGTCAACTGTGATACTGCCGGAAACCACAGCCGGTACTTGTGCGGAAGCGCTGACAGCCGCCAGGAAGAAAATGAGTCTTTTCACGTTGATTTGCTTCGGATCTTACTGACCGGCCGTTATCCGAATTTGTGAAGATCGGCTTAAACTACAGCAGATAAAGCACTTCAACGTGAAGCGAATCCTGGTACTGTCTTTTGGATCGAGATTCCCGCCTGGAACCGGAATTACGTGCGGGAAGGTGCAATCAAAACAGAGCTAAGCTGAAAGGTGATCTCCCTGATGAGAATTGCTTTCCTACTCTTGTGTGCGGTAATTGCCTTCTCCGCTTCTCCAGAACAAGCTTCGGACGTGAACATCTCGCTCGTTCGCGTCCCGAACGGAGGGATTCAGCCACAAGCCATCCTGGACCCTGCTGGTACCCTGCATTTGCTCTACTATACGGGAGATCCGGCGCATGGCGACCTTTTCTATATGAAGAGTTCCGATGCGGGTCGCACCTGGTCTTCTCCCTTGCGTGTGAATAGCCAGCCGGGAACGGCGATGGCGATCGGCACAATCCGTGGGGGGCAGATGGCGATGGCGAGAAATGGTCGCGTTCATGTGGCCTGGAACGGATCTTCGCAGGCGGAACCCAAAGGGCCGCTCAACCCTGAATCGGGACAACCGGGAGCACCGATGCTTTACAGCCGCCTGAATGACTCGCGCTCCGCTTTCGAGCCGGAACGCAATCTAATGACCCGTACCTTTGGTCTCGATGGAGGTGGAACCCTGGCGGCGGATGTAAATGGCCATGTGTATGTAGCGTGGCACGGCAAAGCGCCGGGAGCGACAGCCGGAGAAGCTGGAAGAGAAGTCTGGGTTGCACGGTCCAACGACGATGGAAAAACGTTTTCTGCTGAGCAGTCTGCCTGGAAAGAGCCGATCGGCGCGTGCGGGTGCTGCGGCATGGCGATGGCGGCTGACACGCATGGAGTCGTGCGTATCTTGTACCGGTCCGCGACCGACAATGTTCATCGCGACATCTATCTGCTCACTTCTCACAATTACGCCCGAAGCTTTGAAGGGCGAAAACTGCACGCTTGGAATATCAACGCCTGTCCGATGAGCAGCATGTCTTTTGCAGAAACAGCCGATCAGGCAAAGGGAGCGTGGGAAACCGGCGGTCAAGTCTACTTCGAAGACCTCATGGCACCGGCGGCTGCTCCGGTCAGTGCGCCGGAAGAAGGCAAAGGCCACAAGCATCCGCGCCTCGCGATCAAGTCGGATGGAACGACGCTGCTGGCTTGGACCGAGGGTACCGGCTGGGCTCGTGGCGGCTCACTGGCTTGGCAGGTTTACAATGCAAGCGGCAAACCCGTCGGGCAGAAGGGAACGGCGGCGGGGGTGCCGACCTGGAGTTTCGGCGCGGTCGTGGCCCAGCCGCGCGGATTTATCGTGATTTACTAAACTCGCGGCTCCTCATGTCAGCCCGCGAAGCTCACGGAATAGCCATGCTCGCGCTAAGTCCCATTCCCGGTGAACAGTACGCGAGGAGATCCCGAGAACTTGTGCTGTCTCTTCAGCATCAAGACCACCGAAAAACCGCAGTTCCACAATTCGGCTCTTCCGATCATCAAACTGAGCCAGTGAGTTGAGAGCTTCATCCAGAGCGACGACTTCGGCGCTGCGGTCCGCCGCGGCTCCTGCTTCGGTGAGCGAAACGAGAACGGCTCCGCCGCCCCGCTTCTTCCTGCGGCGGGCAACCGCTTGAGTGACCAGCACGCGCCGCATTATTTTCGCCGCAATGGCGTAAAAATGTGACCGATTTTCCCACTTCACCGTGTTCCATTCAATCAGACGCAGATAGGCTTCGTTGACCAGAGCCGTCGGTTGGAGTGTGTTGCCTGCCGCCTCTTTTCTTAAGTACACACGGGCGAGCCGGTGCAGTTCCGATTCCACCACCGGCGCCAACTGCTCCAGCGCGTCCTGATCGCCCTCGCACCAGGCATTCAACAACTGAGTAATTTCGTTTGGGTGAGGATGCATGACTTCGTCGCGCTGCTCTTAGAAGATTTGCACACGCCGGATCGCAGCACGCATGCTCAATGGAAATTCTCAATCAGCATCAAGTCATTGACTTCTTGATCCAGGCATGCGACAAGCACGCGCCGGCCATCGCGTGAAACAGCCACATCAGGATAGTCCCAGATCGGCTCTTTATCCAATGTCACCAGCGAAGCGATCTGGCGCGTGGCAAAGCTGAAGAAACGGATGGTCTGGCGTGGCGCATCTTGTCTGGACATGAAATAAATTCCCCGGTCGATCACTCCCCATGAGCGGAAGATCCTGCTAAAGCGTTCGAGTCCCGGCAAGGGCCTTTCGGGACCGCCATCAACCGGCACGGTCCAGATCGCTCCCCAAGCTCCCTTTGTGAAATATACAAACCTGCCGTCGGGTGAAGCGAAGCCTTCCGATGCTCCGGCACGGGTAATCTGAGTAGCGCCTCCCCCAGCGACCTTCATTTTCCAGATCTGATCGCTCCCGGAGCGGTCGGACTTGAAATAGATCCAGTTGCCGTCAGGAGACCAGGAAGGCATGAAATTCGCGGAAGACCCGGTAGTCAAGCGGCGGGGAGTCCCGCCGTTAGCGTCAATGATATAGATGTTGGGGTTGCCCGCCGCCAGCGAATCGAAGGCGATTCGCTGCCCGTCAGGTGACCAGCGCGGTGTTCCGGTTCCCGGGCCTTTGAACGAAGTCAACTGTACGGGCCGCGCGCCGTTCCGGTCACACACCCAGATCTCCTCGTTACCCGTGCGCTTGGAGACAAAGGCGATCCGTTCTCCTCCCGGCGAAATACTGGGGCTGTCATCCCGGCGCGAGGACAGAATAAGGCCCTTCGGCTCGCCGAAGCGACCGGGAGCGGCTCGGCCCCCAAAACCTGGACCGTCATAAGCATAGATGTTTGTATCCTTAAATGATTCGGTGTAGACCAGGCGATTGCCCTGCCGCGAAATGGAA
>CAXUBB010000013.1:11334-25277 GCA_964249105.1 uncultured Bryobacteraceae bacterium
GCTATCCGCTGTCCACGCTGCGCCGTACGTGGGCTCACGGTCGAAAGTAAGCTGTTTTGCTCTTCCTCCGTGCGCCGCAATGACGAAGATCTCTCGCGCCGAAAACCCAAAATCCCGGGTAAAAGCGATCCATTGCCCGTCGGGAGAAAAAACGGGAAGACTATCGAAATAAGGATAGGGTGTGGTGAGTTGCCGTCGCTCACCCGTTTTAAACGAGAGCAGAAATATGCCGCCTGACTCCGCAGGCAAGCCGGCCATCGCCAGCCTTTCATTGTCAGGAGACCACGATACACCCATTCCGCCTTCGGCGATCTTACGTTCCTGACCTCCCAGCGCGGGGACTGTGTAAATAGCGTATCGGCTGGATACGGGTTCTGGAGTGAGCGCGCGACAGAACGCGATATGCCGCCCGTCGGGAGACCAAACGGGCAGCCTCTCATCTTGGGGCGCGAAAGTCAATCGCAAGGGGTCATCTGATCCGATCGCTTTGACATATATATTCCGCTCCGGCTTGCCGCCGCTACCACCCTCGCCACCGTTCCAGGAGAATGTGATCCGACGACCGTCGGGAGACAAAGACCCGAAATCCTTATATCCCGCGAAGCTGGTCAGCGGCACCACCGTGAGGGTCGGCGCTTCCCGGCGATTGGCAACTCTAACATTCCGCGCATACCAGACCAGCGCCAGCACTGCGGTTAGGGCCGTTAAGGCCATCAACATCCTTGGATAAATCCGGCGCGGACGCAGTGAGTTGCCAGTCCGCTTCGTCCCTCGTTTTTTTTCAACAATCGCCGTCGTATCCAGCCGATGCTGTAAATGCCGGAGATCAGCGGCGAACTCCTGCATGGTCTGGTACCGGGCTTCGGAGTCCTTTTGGAGCGCCTTCGAAACGATCGCGTCCAAATCCTCCGGGACGCCATCCATGCTTTCCGATGGCGGACGGGGGAAGGAGCCGAGCAGCGCCGCAAACACCTCCGCGGTGGTTACCCCCGGAAATGCCGGTTGGCCTGTAGTCATTTCGTAAAGTATCGCGCCCAGGCTGAAAATGTCGGTTCGTGCATCCAGCTTTTGGCCGCGCGCCTGTTCCGGCGACATATAGCGGGGTGTGCCAATCACAGCGCCAATTAGGGTTGCTTCCGCAGAGGATTTCATCCCTGTCTCGGCAATGCGGGCTAATCCAAAATCGACCAACTTCACTAAACCATCCGGCCGCACCATGATATTTTCCGGCTTGATGTCGCGATGCACGACCCCTGCCTGGTGGGTAGCCTCCAACGCCAGTGTGCATTGAAGAACCATCCCGAGCATTTCCCGTAATTCCATCTTTCCGGCAGCCAACCGCTCACGCAGCGTCACTCCTTCGATGAACTCCGCCGCTATGAACCAGGTATCGCCAATCTGTCCGATGTCGTAAATGGTGATGATATTCGGATGGTTGAGCGCGGAAGCCGCTTTGGCCTCGCGCCGGAATCGGGCTACCCGCCCGCTGTCTCGCGTGAATCGAGCAGGCAGGATTTTCAGCGCGATCTGGCGGTCGAGTCTGGTGTCGCGGGCCAAGTAGACTTCGCCCATCGCGCCGGCGCCAATGGGCGAAAGGATATGGTAATGGCCGAGCATATGCCCCGCCAAGTAAGGTTCGGCAATCAGCTCCGCGATCTGATCCTGTAGATCCGCCGGTGAAAGAAAGCTGCCGGCCTGCTCCCTGGCGTCCAGCAGCGATTCCACCTCGCGCCGCATCTCCTGATCATCTGAACACAGTTCGTCCAATACTGCCGCGCGATGCGTCAATGGAGACGCGAGCACGCTGTAGTAGACCTGTTCTATCCGTTTCCAGTGCTCCGCTTGCATGTTATGGGGAGAAAACCGCTCAATACTTTATCAGAAAGTTCCAGTACTTTGACGGTTTTCTTTTTTCATAAATGGTGGCAAGTTTCAGAGCGTTTTGTTGCTTGCACCAGTTAGAAGGTCTTAACAGAACCGGCCTTCATTACTGATCAGAAGCAGATGAACCAAACGACAGCAGCCCATGCTGAATAGGCCGAGCCGTCGAGAAAGAATAACATGACAACTCACGAAAAATCGAAATTCCATGCAATGGAGAAACTGATATGAAGCGCAGAGACTTTCTTAAATCCACGACTGCCGCCACCGGCGGGATCCTCACCGGACTTCATAAGGCGGCGGCTCAGAGCAGCACCGACCCGGTCTCCGGGCCTCAGCCTAACATTCTTTTCATCCTGGTGGACGAGTTGCGTTATCCGACGGTGTTTCCCGGCGACATTAAAACTCCGGGAGAATTTCTGGCAAACTACATGCCCAACGTCCACCGACTGTGGAAAAAGGGCGTGAAGTTCGGCAATCACCATACGGCGGCCAACGCCTGTACGCCGTCGCGCGGCGTGCTGATCAGCGGACTCTATTCCCAGCAGAGTTGGCTGTTAACCACGATTCTCTCGATACCCTACGGACCAAATGCCGTTAGTCCCGATTCGCCGCAACCGGTATTAAATCCGGCTTATCCCACCTACGGGAAATTGCTGCGGACTGCCGGTTATCAGACGCCTTACGTTGGCAAGTGGCACGTTTCTGTTCCCTCCGACGACCCCAATAATGCACTCGACAGCTATGGTTTTGACTTTTACCAAAGCTATTACGATCCTACCGGCGATAACTTTCAAGGTACATACGGAGACGACGTGGCGCCGCCAGACCAAATCCGCGGCTACCACAGCGATGCCTACGTGGCCTCAAAAGCAGTCCAGTGGCTCACCCAGGAAAGGCCGAGTAACAAGCCCTGGTGCCTGACCGTCAGCTTGGTTAATCCTCACGACCGCGAGTTCTTTCCCGCTGGAACCGAGTATCAGACGTATATGGATCTGTTCGCGGACACAACAAACATCAACCCTACCAAACTGAATCCTGCCGCCCCGTATTCGGGTGACAATTACTACGGGCCGATCGTGCCGTGGGACAAAAATGAACTGAAGTCTCCGAAATCCTACGGATACCCGACCGTGCCTCCGAACTGGGAAGATGCAACCTCAATCTCCAACAAAAACCTGCCCACTCAGACCCTTGTTCGGGAATTCCAGCAAGCCATTTGGGGCGGCATAACGGATACGCCCTCTCAAGACGCTGCCACAATCGTGCAGTATCCGAATCCGACCCCGAATATCGATCTCAATTTTGGCGTCGCCAAGATGCCGTACAGCTACTGGCAGCGTGGCCTTGATAGTTACACGCAGGTCATGGAAAAAGTCGACTACCAGATCGGTACGGTACTCGATACGCTGGAGAGTCTGCCTCCGGACGTAAGGGAAAACACGGTGATTGTTTTTGCCTCAGACCACGGAGAGTACTCCGGAGCGCATGGGTTCGTGCAAGGCAAGTTAGGCAGTGTTTACGACGAGGCTTGGCATATTCCGCTGATCGTGGTCGATCCCAGCCACAGGTTTACCGGAGACATACACAAAATCCGTACTGGGCTTACCTCGCACGTTGATTTCTCGACGATGTTGGTCAGTATTGGGAATGGAGGAACGCGCGATTGGATGATGAAGGATCATCTGGCCCAAATTTACGGGGACCGTCATGACATGATCGCAATGCTGAAATCCGCGGATGCGCCAGGACGCGATTACGTTTTATACGCTACCGACGAAATCCTGCCGGATTACTACAATTTCAACGCTGCCCCGACGCACATTCTGGGTGTGCGCACGCAGGATACGAAGCTGGGTCTGTACGCTAGATGGACTCCACTGACGTCGCGAATTGTGAATTCCTCCATCCATCTGGAATTTTACGATTACTCCACCGGCCGGGGAAAACTCGAACTGGACAGCACTGCCGATACCGACTCGCGCGTTGCCGGCATGGTCCAGAGCCTGCTCAATGACATCATTCCTAATCAACTGCAGCAACCGCTGCCTGGAAGGTTGAGATTGCAGCAAGAGGGCTCAAAACTCAAACACCTGATCTTCCGCGAATACATCGCGCTTCAACCGCCCCCCTCATGGCAGGGTGGTGGTCTCCAATCGTTGCTTGGGTACGGCAGGGATTTTTAGCATCACACCACAGGGAGTGCAGTCCAGAAGACGACCGCACTCCCGCTAATCGCGCACAAAACGAGCTTGAAAATGCATCGACTGTCACATTGTTGTTTGCTGACCCGCGCCCGCCCAAACCCGCTGCGCCGACCAGGGAGAAAGGTGTTGGACACATGGTAAGGAGAGATCACGGGATCCGCGTCTTAGGAGGGGTTATTCAATTTAAACTACATCGGCAATCGGCTAGCGCACGCGTCGGAAGCGCAGTCTTGCTTTACAAAAAACCGCATCCGGCGCGTCGAAATGTAATGCTTCTGGTCGTGGCGCTGGTGCTCGGTCTCACAGCCAATGGGCAAACGCCAGTGGCGGACAATAAACCGCCACGTGACACTCCTCAGGCTTTGAAAGCCGCGTTGGAGGCTGAGGGCTTTCTCGTCCAGAAAGGCAAGTTCAAGGTTGTCGATCTCTTTGGGATGTACGATGCGGGACTCGTGCCGTCGTGCTTCGGCAATAATCCCGCAGCGCCTTATTTGCTGCCTCTCGTGCCTCTCGGTCCAGGGCAGACGCCTGAGAATCTCCCGATTCCGAATCCGATTACGGATTATCCGCTGGTATCCGAGGATAAAGGACTGTACATGGAATACTTCCTACGGCCCGATGAGGCGATTGTGCTGGTCGGTAAGACACCTCCAGAGGTCAAATACTTTGGGTTGCGCAGTTATTTGGTGCGTCGCTACTCACCGGCAGACAATGGCTACAAGTATATTTTTGCGAGTCTGGGCGACACCGCCAATAACTTCACGACCGCCACGGTGGACAGTGCGGACCCTTATCAACAGCCGGTGATGTTTATTTCGACAGCCGATGCTGGAATCGACAGGCGCATCCGTGCTGCTGCGTCCGCAGCCGGCTATGCTCCCGGTATCATCAACACCGACGTTATGTCGGCCCCGATGATCAAGCTTGGCTCTACCGGCACTCCGGACAGCTTTCTCATGCTCCAGCGTGCCGCCTTGTTTGCCGACCCGCTGGCGCAGCAAGCATACTATGCCAATCCTGGCATGACGGTTTTTCGCATCACTCCGAAGTCGGCAACCAATCTGGAGCCTTTTGCAGTGCCGGAACTGCGAATCAAGGGAACGGGACATACCAACGAGCTGGACTTATTAGAGACGGAGGAGGAACTCGGCCGGGCGATTCTGGCCCGATATGATTATCTTTCACCGCGCGACCTCCAGACGAGCGTTGCCTTTGAAGCGGGTTACGATGCCATCCAGCGCAACACAAACGCGCTGGGCGACAATCGGGACACGATCTATCTGCGCAGCGATAATTTCTTCCTGCGAGAGCGCCCGGATGATTTCGTCATTGTCTATGGCGCCAACCACGCGGCCACGGGAAAAGCGACTTACTCGAACTTCGGCGTCTACGGACGTATCGCTCTGAATGGGGTGGGATCTGTGGACAATACCGTCTTCCCGACCGCCGAGGAATTCCTGCCTGGCAATCCTCTGGCCAGGTACTTCTACGTCTATAAGATTGCCCGTCATTGCGACAGCAACGAAAGCCTTCCTTGCCTCGCGATACCGACCGGCCCAGGCGCGGCGGGCATTCCGGTGACGCAGCCGGCATTCCTGGCCTTTCGCGCCTACGTGGAACCTTCGACTAAAGTGGGACCCGCGTACGAGGAAGTGCTGTACGACCGTGCGATTAAATTTAATCCGCACCAATGAGATCTACTTTCGGCAGTACCCGTTTATGAACACTTCACATAAAAGCGTACCTTTGCTTCTTGCATGGGGCGCATTCATTGCAATAACCCCTCTGGTCGCGCAAATGGCGTCAAGCAACGGCGCTTTCTTGCTTGCGATGGCCGCTAATGCCAAACGCGTTGCGCAATACGAATGGAAGCAGCGCATCACCGTGATCCGCAAAGGAAACCCGTCAGAGCCCATGATTGATCAAGTCCGGTTCGACGCCGGCGGTCAGATGCAGCGGACCACGATTTCCGCGCCGGAGCAAAAAGAAATGCGCGGCTTGCGCGGAAAGATTGCGGCTGGCGTGAGAGAGGATGTAAAGCAAATGATGGAGTTGGCAGCCCGCTATAACAAACCCCAGCAAATGGCTGCCGCAGTCAAACAGGCACGGATCTCGCAAACGCCAGGTGGCGACACGATTCGGCTTGAGGCTAATCATCTGCTTGAATCTACCGACTCAGTGATAATGCTCGTCAATGCAACAACTCATCTCGCAACTCACGTGGATATCAAAACTGACTACAAGGGCGGACCAATGATCATGGCACAGGATTACGCCTCGCTGCCGGATGGTCCCAACGTAATGAAAAGCATGAGAGTTTCGGCGCCCAAGAAGGATCTGGTTGTGAATGTCGATTCGTACGACTATGCGCGGCAGAGCGCCGCCTCGAGACCATAAGGGAGGAAACGGGAAACGAATATCATACCCCAAATAGCGAAGTCCCAGCCGTAAACGTCTGTTTGCAATCTTATCGCCTGGTAGGAATCTTCACGCGGATGGCACGACGGGCGGTACGCAAGTAATTGTCTGCTTAGAGAAGGTGAAAGGCAATTTCAATGGTAACTCTTACATTCACTGGCTTTCCATCCTTGGTTCCCGGCTGGAAACGCCACTGCTTCAAGGCTTCGAGAGCGGTCTTATCCTCTTCGGCGTTTAATCCGTGGGTGACGCGTGACTCGGATGGGCGTCCCTCGGCAGTGACAATCGTTGAGATTTTGACGACCCCTTCAATAAAAGCTTCCTTTGATTGGCTGGAAAATTCTGGTTCTACATAGTGTGTAAGCTTGGGCGCTTTGATTGCGCCTCCCGGCTCATACGCTTCGGCAACAGGTTTTTTACTATTATTGCTGTCCGTCTGTAACGCAGTTGCTTCCGACCGGAAGAAAATTGAGCTAACTACAAAGCACAAATAGAGAAAATAGCGCCTGCTTGCGTTTGAATACACGTATCCCTCCCTGAAGCAAGCGAGTGTCAGAAAAGACGAAGGGCGCTCGCCGAAGGTTTCATGGAATGCCGGTAGTCCAAAAATTGATTTGAACCAAGGGTAGATTTGGATATCGCAGTACCCGTCCGGCGCTCTGTATGGGAGTAACCTCGCGTCGCTGGTTAACATCGTTACAAACGATTGAGAAATTACCAGCGCTTCTTCCGCACGCTGGCCGTTGTGACCCTAGCGATGCTGTCCGGCGGCCTGGAAGCGCTCGCCCAGAGCGGCTTTGTGCGATCAGACGACCAACCCATTCCTGGGGCCACGGTCACGGCTGCCCAGGGTAGCGCCACTTTTTCGACCGTTACCGACGGGGAGGGGCACTATGGATTTCCCCCTCTGGGCGCGGGCGCTTGGAGCGTAAAAGTCGAGATGTGGGGCTTCCAGCCGATTACGCAACAGGTGGATTATGCCGGCGCTAAAGGGCCAGTGAACTTCAGTCTCAAATTGCAGGCTTCGCCGCTGGTGCAGCGGATGCAGCAGTTCATGGCGCGTCGTAACGGCGGCGCGAATACGGGCGCGCCCGATCAGCAGTTTGAACAGCAAGCGCAAGCCGCATCCAATGCGGCTCAAGGTTTCGGCGGTACGGCAGGGCAGGGCGCGAATGACACTTTTCTCGTAGCCGGCAGCTTAAGCCCAGGCATGCAGACGGGCCGCGACGCCGATTCAGGGCCGGACATGCGCTTCGCTCCGGGTGGTCCGCGCGGCGGTGATATCACGAGCGATAACGGCGCGGGCGGGCTTGGTCCGGAAGCGGGTGCTGCAGGCGGAGGTCCAGGCGGCGGAGCGCCTGGAGGCGGCGGAGGTTTTGGAGGGCGCGGCGGTGGTCCTGGAGGAGGAGGACGCAGCGGAGGTTTTGGAGGCGGTGGCCGGGGGGGCGGTTTCGGCGGCAGGCGTCCGGGAGGACCGGGCGCGGTCTTTGGTAACCGGGCGCAACGGCGAAACCAGATTCGCGGCCAAGCCTCGTTCCAACTGACAAATTCGGCTTTGAATGCCAAACCGTTTTCGCTGAATGGTCTCGACATTCCGCAAGCTGCTTACGCGCAGAGCCGGTTCAGCGTCATTTTAGGTGGTCCCTTGCTGATCCCGAAGTTGGTGAAAGATCCGAGCACGCAGATTTTTCTTTCCTACTTCGGCACACGGTCGCGCACACCCCAACTCTTTGTGGAAACGGTGCCCACCCTGGCCGAACGCGGCGGCAATTTTTCACAAGCGGTACAATCCTTAGGCACTACGGCAACAAGCGTGCCCGTCGAGGTTTTCGATCCGGCGAACCGGCAGCCTTTTACGGGCAACACTATCCCGGCCTCAAGGTTGAACTCGATTGCGCTCGGATTGTTGCGGTTTTACCCCCTCCCGAATCAGCCGGGACTCGCCAACAATTATCAATTCGAAACCGCGCAGGCTAACAACAGCGACAATCTCGGCTTGCGCATCCAGCGGAATGTAACAAAAAAAGACAGACTTGCCCTGAACTTTCAGTATCAGAACCGCGGCGGCACCACGGCGCAGCCGTTTGGCTATTCGGACGCGACCAGCGGCTATGGTGTGAACACGCAATTACAATGGACCCGCAATCTATCGGCCACGCTGGTCAATACCGTTACCGTGCGTGTTAACCGCAACCGGAATCAATTGACTCCCTACTTTTCGACACTGCCCGACGTGGCCGCGCAACTGGGAATTTCGGGAACTTCGACGAATCCAATCGACAATGGGCCGCCGACGCTGAACTTCACGAACTTCGCGGCTCTCAGTGACGGCATCGCCGCGCTGACGCGCAATCAGACGCAAGGCCTGACCGAGAGCGTATCTTTCGTGCGGGGCAGGCACAGCGTTAACTTGGGATTCACCTACACACGCGCCGATCTTGCCACCAGAACCGATCCTAACGGCCGCGGAACATTCAATTTCACTGGCGTGGCGACCAGTCAAGTCGATACGTTCGGACGACCTGCCACGGGAACCGGTTATGATTTGGCGGACTTTCTGCTCGGGCTGCCTCAGTCGAGTTCCATCCGCTACGGCGCGACCAGCAATTATTTCTACCAGAACCAGTACGCCTCCTATGCGCAAGACGAATGGAAGCTGCAGCCTACTCTCACGATGGTTTTGGGGGTGCGATACGAGCAGTTTATGCCGCTCGCGGAGAAATATGGACGCATGGCAAACCTGGACATCGCGCCGGGATACAGCAATGTGGCGGTAGTATTGCCCAATCAAAGCGGACCGTATACGGGTGTGTTCTCCAACAGCCTGATCAATCCTGACCGCAACAATTGGGCTCCCAGAGTAGCTCTCGCCTGGCGGGTTCCCTCCAAGCGGTCCACGGTTGTTCGTGCTGGGTATGGGATTTATTACAACGAGCAGGCCTACATCGCGCTGGGCGAGCAACTCGCGCAGCAACCGCCCTTCGCGGTGTCAAATGCAGTGAATACCGGCGCAGGGAACGTGCTCGCGATCAACAAATTTATTACAACATCGGCTACGGATATAACCAATACTTTCGCCGTTGATCGGAGCTATCGCACGCCATACGTGGGGAGTTGGAATTTTAACGTACAGCGTGACCTGTTTTCGGGATTTTTCGTGGAACTCGGTTACCAGGGCGCAAAAGGTACGCGGCTGGATATTCGAACGCTGCCGAATCAGGCTCCTCCCGGCAGTTCGGCTTTGCTGCTTCGGAACCAGCTAGGCAATGCGGTCGGTTTTACATTCGATCAGTCGATCGGCAACTCCACTTTTAACTCCCTGCAGGTCCGCGCTGTGCGGCGATTCAGTCGCGGGCTGTCGTTCAACATTTTTTACCAGTTTGCGAAGTCCATTGACGACTCTTCCACCTTTGGAGGCGCGGGAAATACCGTAGCGCAGAATTGGCTGGACATCTCAGCCGAACGTGGCCTGTCGAGCTTTGATGTTCGTCATCAACTACAAGCTTCTTTTGTCTGGACATCACCGGTGGGAGACAGCCGCTCGCGGATCGCCTCCGGCAGCAGGCTGGGCCGTCTGCTGAAGGACTGGCAACTGAGCGGTTCCATTACCGCGCAAACCGGCAACCCGCTGACTGCCCGAGCGCTTGGAAATACGGCCCAACTTGCGCAAACCGGCGGCATCGGACGGGAACGCGCCGAGGTAACCGGCCAGAGTATTAATGGCGGCAGCGGCTTTTTCAACCTGGACGCGTTTGCGGTACCGCCTCCGGGGGTCTACGGAGATGCGGGGCGGAACACTATCCCAGGGCCGGGTACTTTTAATCTGAATGCGGCTTTCGCTCGCTCCTTCATGCTGGCCGAACGCCGCCGGCTGGAGTTGCGGCTCGAAACCACGAATGTTCTTAATCACGTGAACTACACCAATCTGTACACTGTCGTCAATGCGGTGAATTACGGCCTGCCGAGCGCCGCCGCTCAAATGCGAACACTGGCAGCGGTTGTGAGGCTACGGTTTTGAAGACGCTCTCATCGTTGCTGATTTGTTTCCTGTTGATGCAGCCGGTGTGGGGTCAACAGCGCCCCACCTTTTCCACGACCACGAACGTTGTCGTCGTGAACGTGACGGTAGTGGGCCGCAACGGCAAGCCGATTGACAATCTTTCCAAAAACGACTTCGAAATTTATGAAGACGGCAAGCCGCAGAAGTTGCAAAGCGTCGATTTTCAACGACTGAAAAACGATCTTTTGCCGCCGATTCAGCCGGAGCTACAGCAGCGGCCGCAAGCGCCGCAGGGCTACAATCCCGCCAGTGAGAAAGCGGCGCAAAACAGCGGCTTGCAGAGTAAGTTTCAGGACCGCCGCCTGATGGTGCTCCTGTTTGATTTTTCCTCCATGCAGGCCGCCGAACAGATCCGGGCCAAGCAGGCCGCCATTCAATTTCTCAGTTCGCAGATGACCGCGAGCGATAGCGTCTCCATCATGTCCTATGGCACGCAACTGAAAACCGTGCAGGACTTTACCTCCGACCGCGACCTGTTGATCGCAGCGGTCAACCGTTTCCGCATCGGTGAATCGAGCGAGAACGCCACGGTTGCTGATACGGGAGCCGACTCGGAAGACCAAAGCGGTCAGTTTGTTGCTGACGAAACGGAATTTAACATCTTCAACGCTGATTTGAAGCTGGCTGCGCTCGAAGAGGCGGCCCATAAGCTCAGCCTGTACCCGGAGAAAAAGGCGCTAATCTATATTTCCAGCGGTATTCAAAAGAGCGGCGTCGATAACCAGTCACAATTGCGAGCCACCGTTAACACCGCGGTGCGGGCGAATGTGATGTTTTACCCGATCGACGCGCGCGGCTTGTCGGCGCTTGTTCCCGGCGGAGATGCCACTCAACAGGGCGCTGCCGGTTCGGGTCTGTACAGCGGCGCCGGGCAGCGGACGCAGCGCGAAAACTTTAACAATCAACAGGAGACGCTCGCTACGCTGGCCCTTGATACAGGCGGAAAAGCGCTGCTCGATTCAAACGACCTGACGGCGGGCATTCGCCAGGTGCAAAGCGATTTTTCCAGCTATTACGTGCTGACTTACGTGAGCGCAAATACGGCTCAGGATGGCCGTTATCGCCGGATTCAGGTGAAGCTAACGCCGCGCTTGTCGAGTCTGCGGGCGAAGCTCGATTATCGCCAGGGCTACTACGGTCCGACCACATTTGCGCGCATGAATGCAACGGATAAAGAAACGCTTTTGTCGCAGGCCTTGAGTTCAGAGAATCCCATTACTGATTTGCCGCTGGCTGTTGAGGTGGATTACTTCCGATTGGAGAAGGACAAGTATTTCGCGCCGATCTCGGTAAAAATTCCAGGTTCGGCGCTGGCGTTTCAGGCAAAAGGGTCGAAGGCGGCAACGCAATTGGACTTCATCGCCGAAGTTATGGATGCCCGCAATCGCGCCGCCGCGACCGTTCGCGACACCATCCCGGTAAAGGTAAACCAGGAAGTGGCTGGACAAGTGACGCAGAAGAGCATCCAGTACGATACGGGCGTGACGCTTACGCCGGGCCGCTATCGGCTGCGTCTGGTTGCGCGTGAGAACGGCGAAGGCAAGACCGGCACCTTTGAGATCCAATTCGTGGTGCCGGATTTAGCCGCCCGTAAGACGTTGCGTACGAGTTCGCTGATTGTGAGCAGCCAGCGCGAAGCTATATCGCAACAAGTCGCAGGCGTCAAGAATGACAAGAAGCTGCTGGCCGTGAATCCTCTGATCGAGGGTGGGCAGAAGCTGGTTCCGAATGTCACAAAGGTGTTCCGGCCAGGACAGACGATGTTGGTGTACCTGGAAGTCTACGACCCAGCGGCTCCCGACGGAGGGCCGGAGAATACGCAGATTGCCGTCGTGGAAGCGCGTTTAGCTCTGTATCGTAACAACAAAAAAGTGTTTGAAAGCCAGCCGGTGCGAGCGGGACGTCCTCTGGCCTCCCGCATGGCAGCTTTACCGCTACGGCTCAATGTGCCGATAACAAACCTGTCAGCCGGGCAGTACGATTGTCAACTGACCGTTATTGATCAGTTTGGACACAAGTTCGCGTTTCCCCGAACTACCGTGGCCGTGATGGGCGGGTCTCCAGGATAGAGACCATCATGCTCTTTCGCCCGTGTGCCGCTATGATGTTCACACGTGTTGAATCGTTGTAAAAATTATTGCCGGGTCTTTGCCCCGCTCACCTTGCTTTGCGTCCATTTGGGCTTTGCGCAGGCTCCCGAGCCGGATGGAGGCGGCATCGAGCGCGGTGTTATGCCTTTTTCCTGGGCCTTAAGCGGGCCGAAGTGCATGGAGGTTTCGGATTGGCAGGTGCATGAATATAACCCGGACTTGTACATCATCCGGCAGTCGGGATGCTTGGATTACGAAAAGCCTTTTCTGTATCTGATTTTCGGCAAAGAGCGCGGATTGCTCCTGGATACCGGATCGCGAAATTTTCCGGCGGCTGCCATGGTTGAAAATGTGGTGGGCAAGTGGCTCACGCGCAATCACCGGAAGCAGATTGAACTGATTGTTGCCCATACCCACCCGCATTCAGATCACGTCGCGGGCGACGAACAATTAAAGCATTTGCAGAGTTCGTCCATTACGATTCATTTCGTGCCCGCTACGGTCGAACATTCGCAGCGGCTTTACGGCATTGGCCATTGGCCCGATGGGATGGGCAGCGTGGATTTAGGCGGGCGTGTTCTCGACGCCATCGCCATTCCTGGACACAGCCCGGTGAGCATCGCTCTTTATGATCGGAGGACCGCTATTCTGTTTTCGGGCGACAGCTTGTATCCGGGCAGGCTTTATATCGGTGATTGGCCCAACTTTGTCCAAAGCACCCAACGCCTCGTGGACTTCACCAAAGGGAAGATGGTCGCTCATATTTTGGGCTGCCACATTGAACAAACCACCACGCCCTACCTGGATTATCCGGTTGGAACCATTTACCAGCCGCATGAGCATGAACTGGCCATGTCGAGAGGCGATCTTCTGGAGCTGAATGAAGCTCTCGCCGGCCTGCATGGCGTTCCGGCGCGCTTGGCAATGCGTGATTTCTCGATTTGGCCTATGCTTGCTGACCCGCAATTGAACAGTCAGGCAAAAAAGAAATTCGAGACTCATCATAAGGAACAGATTCAGCGCATGTGGGATCAACCGCCTGGCCAATAGTTTTCTCTCCCACTCTCAAGTGCCAGTACCGATACACGATTGACACTACCGCTTCACTGAGATACAGTAAAAAACACAATCAGTCTCAATCAGGAACTCCCAGCCGAGTTTTTGTCTTTCTTAAGACGTATCGACGTTATTTATCTGAAGCCTCTGTCGGCTCTCCTAGGCCCCGCCGCCCCAAAGCAATAAAACAACATCCCGTTATCTCAGCAAAGTTTTCTTTCTCCTCGCCGA
>CAXUBB010000013.1:25287-26368 GCA_964249105.1 uncultured Bryobacteraceae bacterium
TTTTGTCGCTTTGGCTGTTCTGTTCTTTCGGCCTGTTCGGTCAAACAACGACATCTCTGCGAGGCACGGTCACTGACGCCCAGAATGCGGCTGTGGCTGATGCGGTCGTGCTGTTGGGGGACGCCGCCAACGGATTCGAGCGGAATACAGTCACGAGCGCGGCTGGTGAATACCAGTTTGCGCAGATCCCGCCTGGAACGTACAGCGTTACGGTGAAGAAGCCCGGCTTTTCCGCTTTTGTGGATCGCAACGTCAAGCTGGAAGTGAATACCCCGGCCACTTTAGACTGCCACATGGAACTTGGTTCGGTCGCAACCACGGTGGACGTTCAGGAATCTGTCGCGGCGGTCAATACCGTTGATGGTTCGGTGGGCAATCCATTTCAAGAAAAACAAGTCAAGGATCTTCCGCTGCAAACGCGCAATGTGGTGGAACTGCTCAGTATCCAGCCGGGCGTGACGCAGACCGGCGAAGTGCTAGGCGCGCGGCGCGATCAGAATAACATTACGCTCGACGGCGTGGATGTTAACAACAATCAAAACTCCGGCATCACCGGCGCGCAAACCAATGGTTCGGCCGCGCTCGGGACAACAGCCACGGCTGCCAATGCCAACACGCCGGGTTTTAATGCGGCCATACCAGTGCCGCTCGATTCAGTGGAAGAGTTTCGCGTGACCGTCGCGGGTCAAGGCGCGGACTTGGGCCGTTCCTCCGGCGGCCAGGTCACGCTGATTACCAAAAGCGGCACCAATACAGTGCATGGCACGTTGTACGAGTACAACCGCAACACGCTTCTGGCAGCCAATGATTTTTTTAACAATCAAGCGGGCGTTCCACGAGCCGCGCTGGTTCGCAACCAATTCGGCGTTTCCTTGGGCGGCCCAATTATTAAAAACCGTGTGTTTCTCTTCGGTAATTGGGAACGCCGCATTGATGCCAGTTCCCAACCCGAAACCGCCACCGTGCCGAGCCAGGCGCTGCGGGACGGCAATCTGACAGTCAAGCTGTCCGACGGCTCCTCGGAAGTGCTCGGAGCGGCTGATGTCGGCGGGATTGACCCGCTTCATCTTGGCTACAGCGC
>CAXUBB010000014.1:0-7204 GCA_964249105.1 uncultured Bryobacteraceae bacterium
GCTTCTTTAAGAAAAGATTAGGCGATCATCTCAGTTCAGTCAGTTTGAACAATGTTGCGATATTTTCATGAGCGCCAAAAGATTGCGGAAGCGTCGTGTCGCTCACAGAAAACAACGTATGCCGCTTCACCTCCGAACTTCGCAATAGGTCTTGTCTTCTGATTTATACAAACCGTGAGAATCAATGAACTGCCGCACGGAGGCGGGCAACTCAGGTGTCGGCTGACCCGACTGGAGCCTTGCCCGAATCGTGGTACTGGCAATCGGCAGGGAGAGGCCATCCAACCGCAGTACGCTTGCGCCTTCCGGCACCTGGTACGTTCGCCCCGGTCTGGAGACCACAATAAAACAGATGAGTTTCAATACATCCTGCCAACGCTTCCAGGTTTTCAACTCATCAAATGCATCCGCCCCAATCAAAAAGAACAGTTCGTCGCCGGATTTTAAGAGCGGACGAAATCGCTCCAACGTGTCGATGGTGTAGCTGCGTTCCTCGCCTTCTTCCAGCCGGGAAGCGAGAAATTCAGGATAAGGCTCGCAGGCGAGTTGCACCATCTGGAAACGATCTTCAAACGGCGCCAGGCGCTCCCCATCTTTGTGCGGAGGATTCGCCGCAGGCACGAAGAGAACCTCGCGCAGACCGAAACGCTTCCGCGCCTCGTTCGCGATTTGCAGATGAGCCGCGTGAATCGGGTCGAACGTGCCGCCGAACAAGCAAATGCGTCTGCTGGAACTCATAGAGCAAGAGTCGAGGAGCGCGTATTTGTGATCTGTTCCTCGGCAGCGCGCCTGGCTAATTCATCGCAACGGTTATTATCCTCGTGGACAGCATGACCTTTTGTCCAGGTCCAATCAATCTGGTGACGAATTACCAGATCGTCAAGAACCATCCAAAGATCCTGGTTCACCACCGGTTTTTTATCCGCTGTTTTCCAGCCGTTCCGTTTCCAGCCATGAACCCAACTTGTAATGCCGTTTTTCAGATAATTCGAGTCTGTGATGATCTCAATCGAGCAGCTTTCTTTCAAACGCTTTAAGCCCTCAATCGCCGCCGTAATTTCCATACGGTTGTTGGTGGTATGCGGCTCATAGCCGAACAGTTCACGCTTATGCTCCCCATACCGCAGAATGCATGCCCAGCCGCCTTTTCCTGGATTGCCTAAACAGGACCCATCTGTAACCAACTGTACCTGTTTCAAGCGACTTCAGCGCACTCCAAAACTTCACGGTTAACCAGCTGATCCGTGAAGAACGCATCCACAATTTCGAGGATTTGAAGGATACTTTGCGAACAATAGATTTCGGTACGCAGTTTGGAGCCGTTCCGTACGCCATGCGTGAAATATGTGGCGAATTGCTTCATCTTGCCGATAGCATCCGTTTCCCCATGTTCTTGCAGCATTAGATAGTAAGTCTTCATCATTCGGTAGCGCTCACGGTCCGGCGGCACGAAGTAAGAGCCAGTCCGCAGATATTCATCCATCTGGCGAAAAATCCAGGGATTATAGGAAGCCGCCCGGCCAATCATCACCGCATCGCAGCCCGTCTCGCGGTGCATGCGCAAAGCGTCCTCCGGTTTTTCGATATCACCGTTGCCAATCACCGGAATCTTGACGGCTGCCTTGATGGCGGCGATGTGGGACCAATCGGCGCGTCCGCTATATCCTTGTTCCCGAGTACGCGGATGAAGCGCGACCGCCGCCAACCCGCAATCTTCCGCGAGCTTTGCCATCTGCACCGCTACCAGTTCACGGTCGTTCCAGCCGGCGCGAAACTTACAGGTGAGCGGAATGGAAATCGCCGCGCGAACACTGCGCAGGATGGATTCGACCAGCGGCAAATCGCGCAATAGACCGGAGCCGCCGTTGCACTTTACGACTTTGTTGACGGGGCAGCCGAAATTAATGTCAACGATATCGAAACCGCGATCCTCGCATACTTTCGCCGCTTCCGCCATTACTTTCGGATCGGAGCCGAACAATTGACAACTGATCGGGTGTTCTTCCGGCTCAAAGTAAAGATAGCGAAAGTTCCGGGTCGGTTTTTTGGCCGTTTTGGTGCTGACCACCCCATGCGAGCTGGTGAATTCAGTCATCAATAATCCGCAACCACCCTGATTGCGAATCAACCGGCGAAAGACCGTGTCCGTCACTCCCGCCATGGGCGCCAGCACCGTTGCCGGGCTGATGGGAATCGGTCCGACCTGGTACGAGCGCGGAAAGTCAAAAACGTACTGATCCGTCATCCAATTACCTTATTTTAACTACCGGCGTTGAAACGTAAGATGAGGAAATTACGTTTCTTTCTATAGCGGGGTGCATTTGTGGAAACGTCGAATCTGGTCAAAGTTGCCGCTGCATTTCTGATTGGAGTGGCGGTAACGCTCGGAAGCGCGCTGTTCTACCTTCGAACGGCTGATGTTCCGGAAAAACCGGCCCATGTAGCCTCGGCTGTGCCGGAACCAGAACCGAACCCAATGCCGGAACCGGAGGTTGCACCGGCCCCAGCAAATAGCGCCCCGGCTCATGCTCCGGTCAAGCCGTTGCCGAAGAGCCAGCCCAAGCCGCTGCCGAGAGCGAAAGCGGAGGCAAGGTCCCAACCCGCGCGTTCCGCCCAGGAGCCGAAAAAGGAACCCATCACGGTCATTGCGCAAACCTATCCTCCGCCTGCAACGCCTGGGCCAGCGGTACCGGCCAGGACACCCCATGGAGCCGTGAACGAGCCTGCTCCGCTACCTTCCATGCCAAACTCCACGGCGGCGGAATCGAGCGGGCCTCCTAGAGCGCCTCCCGATACGGTGCGCGGACCGCACGTTGTCACCCTTCAGGCAGGCACAAATCTGGCGATTCGCCTTGGTGAAACTCTGAGTTCAGACCACAACTACACGGGCGACACGTTCAGGGGAACGCTGGAAGCGCCCATCATTGTCGATGGTTTCATCATCGCGGACCGCGGCTCCAAAGTGCTCGGCAAAGTGACGAACGCTCAGGAGGCGGGGCGCGTCCAAGGCTTATCCGCCTTAACCCTGGCCTTGACGGAAATCAACACGACGGATGGCCAGCGCGTCCGTGTTCAAACCGACTCTTATCAAAGGCGCGGCGCGTCCAGTACCGGCTCGGATGCCGCCAAAATTGCGGGCGGCGCGGCCCTTGGAGCGATCATCGGAGCGATGGCGGGCGGAGGAAAAGGAGCCGCCATCGGCGCGGGTGCGGGCGGCGCAGCGGGAACAGGAATTGTTCTGGCGACACGCGGCCAGGCCACATCCCTGGCCACCGAAACCCGTCTTGATTTCCGGCTCGCTGCGCCTGTAACGATTACAGAACAGATTAATAACTAGCTGGTTGCGCTATTTGATTAAGCAGCAAGACGGCTATCGTGATCCTCCTGTTGACTGGCGCTTTGTTATTCCCTCGTCCACTTGGAAGGGTCCAAACGGCGAGGAGCTGCTTCCACTTCCTTGCCTTCCAACGAGCCATTGACGCTGGCCGGACGTAATTTTTGAAATCTGCGGGCTTGCGGCAGGACGTTTTTCTCGAGAGACCCAATCGTGTCGTTGTAAGCGAAAACCGCTTTTTCGAGAGTGTCGCCCAGCTTCGTGAAATGCCCGTGCATGACCGAGAGGCGTTTATAAAGCTCCAGGCCGCTTTCACGAACCTTGTCGATATTGTTGGCCAACGCCTGTTGACGCCAGCCGTGAGCTACCGTCATCAATAGCGAGATGAGCGTTAGCGGAGTCGCCAGCAGAACGCGTTTTTCAATGCCGAAATCAAGCAGCGCCGGGTCATGCTCCACGGCCACGCTGAACAGCGACTCCAGCGGAAGGAATGCCACCACAAACTCCGGCGAGCACGGCAAACGCTCCCAGTAAGCTTTTTCCCCCAGCAGTTTCACATGCGTCCGCACTTGCCGGGCATGGTCCTGAAATAGATGGGTACGCTCGCCTTCGTCCTGCGACTCAATGGCTTTCAGGTAAGCCTCCAACGACACCTTGGCGTCCACGATGACCTGGCATTGATTCGGCAAACGCACCGTAAGATCAGGCCGCTGGTTTGTTTCCCCAAAGTAAGTTTTTTGCTCCGAAAAGTCGCAATACTCCAGCATGCCCGCCAGTTCAACGACGCGGCGAAGCTGCATCTCGCCCCAGCGGCCACGCTGCACGGGCGAGCGCAGAGCGGTTTTCAACTGCTCGGTCGATTGGCGCACCCGTTCCTGTAATTGAGTTAGTCCTTGCACTTGAGCCGTGAGGTCCGAGTAAGCGCCGATCCGCGAGCGCTCCAGCGCTTGCGCCTGCTCTTCAAAACGCCGCAAGGACTCATTCACCGGATGAATCAGATGCTGGATCTGATCGCGGCTGCGGTCCAAAAACTGTTGGCTGTTGCGCTGTAAGGCATCCTGAGCCAACAGTCGGAACTTCTCCTCCAACTGCTGTTTCGTCTCTGTCAAGAGCCGAATCTGAACATCCGCCACCTCACGCGTCCTGGCAGCCTCCGCTCCTTTCTCGAAAGCGATGCGCTTGGCCGCTTCCAACTCCTCTTTTTGATCCGCCGCTTCCTGCTTCCAGCGCGTTGCCGCCGAAAACTGATAAGCCCCGAAAGCCACCGCGCTTAAGGAGAGAAGAAGCAGCAGAACAAGGACAACGCTCATGATTTCGTAAAGCCCGTCTCCCGCTTAAAAAGTTCAAGAGAGTTATAAACGATCGGGCAATAAACCGCGCGATCCGGCATCTGCCACATCCGGCTGACAAACGAACCGCTACCTTTCACCAGATGCGGAAAGAACTGGCAGGTATGCGGCCTCGCCTCATAAACCGAGCATAGATTATTGACGAGAAACACGCATCCCTTCTCATCCCGCTTCAAAATGCGGCCCTCATCCGCCGTTTCGTGGGTATAATCCCGCAAAAAATCAGAAATCTTCACGCCAAGGAAGCGGGCCAGGTGCTCAACATCGCGATCATTAATCTGCGTGGTGGCCACGCGGCAGCAATTGGCGCACTGCGTGCAATCGATTTCGTCTTCCACATCTTGCGCAATGGCTTTCAAGCGCCGTTCCACGAAATTATGCCGCTTCAACCAAGCGCGAAAGCGCCCATTCTCTTCGCGCCCTTTCTCGCCGTAGCGCTTGATCTGCACAAGATCTGTTACCACATCTTTAGTATCGCAGCGGATTGGGGATGGGACGATGTTTAAGGCAGTTGCCGTTTAACAACTTCATTTGTGAAGATAACGATGTCGCTAAATGCGCGAGCCGAGTAGGGCATTTTCGCTCCAACCTTCTCTAAAATTCCCGGTAAAGCCTCCTTTAATTCGTTCCATATCTGTCGCATTTGCTCCATCGTAGGACGATGCTTTGCATTAATTAACGCATTGCTGACCTCCCGCAGTATGCCATCCGGCGTGCCTCCATGCGCATACACATCAGCACCTCCCAGATCGCTTAACGACTTTTGCAACCTTCGGTAGTCCGCCTCAAAAATGAAGTACGTATGACTGGATTCCGTGAGAGAGAACATAACAGCCAATCCTGCTTCAAAGGGCATGTTGAAGCGCGGCGTAAGCGGCTCCAAACTATCAAGCTCGACCCGCGAAAGGTCGTGAAAGGAGAAATGGCAGGACCGAACCAAACTGACAATTCGTCGTAATCGCTGTTCTACCGCCGACAATTTCCAAAGTTGTACGAGGCGTTAAACGGTAAGAACAGACGCCAACTACATAGGCAAGAAACAAGTCAACAAATTGTTCGTCGTAGGGAAAGTTCAAGAAGACAGATTTTCGCCCCTGCTTCGAGGGTTCTGAGCGTTCTATCGGCACCAAAGGTAATATCTACTGGGTGGGTTCAGAGTTTTTCTTTTTTTCGAACCACTCCGCGGCAAACTCTTTCATTTCCCGAATGCGCTCCGGCGGGACGTTGAGGATCCTGCCGACTTCTTCCGTGCTGAGAGGCTCCCGGTTGTCGATTACTGGATGCCTTACCATTTCACGCGGAGCCGTGCGTCCGCGCCGTGATTGCCGTCCTTTTTTCGATTGACCCGTTCTCGCCATGACTCTTTTCATCATATCGCCTTTTGCATAGTCCAACGCCCGATAATGAAAGCGTGACCGATCAACTTTTCCTGTCCATCTGGCTGGAGCGCCACGCGCAATCAAACCGCCTGCGCCATTTCCAAAAACTGCTGCGGCTTTTTCCTTTTTCGCAGCGGGAGCAGCCTCAATCAACGGTTTCGATTCTCGCCATTGATGTCACGGAACCGCCACTTCTCGAAAGAGCCGTGAACGGTCCAGTTGACATCGCCGATATTGAAGGAACGTTCGTTGACTACAAAGGCGACGACATTGCCTATCAATTGGAAAGCTGGTGGGACTTGTGGCAGTTCGAAGAAGATTGGCGTCTCCAGCCGGCGCGAGTAACGCTTTCCTGTTTTGGTCCGGATTTCGATAATGGAACGGAACGGGAAACCGGCGCGCAGGAAGATCTCCGGATCGATTTTGGCGTGGACAGTCACTACCTGCCGGGAGAGAACGCCCTGGGAGGCGCCCGCATGGTGGAATCAAATATCAAAAGTCTGCTGCGGCTGGTGCATGAGCTGGAATCGGCGCTGCCCGTAGCGAAGCGGAGGCTCGAAACAGAATCCGGCGAAAATTTTGCCGAACGGCTGCAACAAGCGCTGACGACTTCGGCCAGGCAGCAGTAGCCGCCAGTCGTTTTCGTTTGACTTAATACAGCGTGAGCGGAATGCTTTTTGAACTAAACGAAACGCCAAAAACGAAGCGGTTGTCGGATACCGTGGTAAGAGTGCCGATGGTTCCGTACCGCACAAAGTCGTAGCGGGCGTTCGTGGAAACATGGCGCATGACAACATAGCCTAAATTAGCGCTGAACCCGCTCGTGTCGTAGCTGTAACCGATTGAGTTAACCAGGGTGTTCAACCGGCTCCAGTAACCGCCGAAACTCGCATTCATGCGCCGGTAACTGCGCGAGTACACACCACTAATATACTGGTTCCGGGACGCCAGATAGTATCCGTTTCCCGAGACAACGTTCTGACCGCCGCTCACCGAGAACTGCGACCGGCGCATGTAGCGCGATACGGATCCCTGAAAAGAAGGTGACGTAGCAGAGGTGCTGTAAGGCACACGAATAAAACCGCTCACGGGCCCAGTGCTAGTAAGAATGCCCACCGGAATGTTCAGCGAACCATTCACGT
>CAXUBB010000014.1:7214-15590 GCA_964249105.1 uncultured Bryobacteraceae bacterium
GCCGCCGCTTGCGGTTGCGACCCAGTGGCTTGCAAAACGGTGGGACAAAGAGAAATTGAAACCGTCCAGATTGGTATTGCCGGCGCCTAGTTGATAAGCGTAATAGCTGTGGTTGTAATCGCCGGAAACAGAGGTTCGCGGCGTGATTTGATAGACGACGGCAACATCTCCACTGCCGCCCGTGGTGCCAATCGCGCCGCTATAATCAAATCTCTGTAAATAGATGCTGCCTGTAAACACATAGCTCAAACGCCGGCTTTGCTGATAAGCAAGGCTCACGTAGCCGGAAGCATACCGGGTATTCGGGCTGAATGGATTTAGCTGCACATTGCCGTTAGTGGCGGTTTGCGCGCCGAAGTAGCCGGTTCCATACAGCATGGTGCCCGCCAGCACACCCGTGTTGAAGTTCCAGCGCCGCGCCAACCGCCGACTGAAAGACAGATTCAAATTCTGATCGGTTCCGTTCCCAAAAAAGGTAGTGGAATAGTGGCGATAGCTGCCGGAGTAGCTCAGTGACAGAGTTGATTTACTCCAGACGTGATAAGCGCTGATGCCGCCGCCCACGTCATAGCCGAAACCACCGCCTTGGTCAGGCTGTCCAGCGCTGTTCAGCGTGGGACTGAATGAATCGTAAACGGCGTTAGCAAAGGCGTAGTAGTTCACGAAGTTGCCCCGGTCAAAGAACTCGGAAGCCAGCGTAACCGGATTAAAGCCGCCGCCGGAAGAGCGCTCCACCGGAGCGGCCTGCTGCAACTGCCCAAACGCCAGCACAGCGGAGGCCAATGTCAAAATAAGAACTCGAATCTTCACCAAATCCCCTAAAACCCAGCGTACGCCGTCCCAGGCGCAACAACCGAGCGAATCTCCAGTCTGCCGAAGGCACACGGGAGTGTCAAGAAAGAAGTACGCGAGGAAAGCTGCTACTCTCAAAAGTTGCGAGTCGCACTGATCGGCTACGGCCATGTAGGCAAAGCCTTTGCCCGCCTTCTTCTCGCCAAGCGAGGGACCTATCCGTTCCGGATTGTGGGTGTGCACACCCTACGACATGGCACCGCCTACGATACCAAAGGACTGGGGCTTGAGCCTCCGTTTGGTCCGCCCGCCTCCTCAGTTGACGAATTCCTCGACCGTTCCAAACCGGACGTGGTCATTGAGATTACCACTCTGGCTCCATACACGGGCGAACCGGCCACCTCGCATATTCGGTCGGCTTTTCAGCGGCATCTGCATGTCATTACCGCCAATAAAGGCCCGATCGCGCACGCCTATGCCGAACTGGCAGCCGAAGCGCGGGCCGCAGGAGTCGAATTCCGGTTCGAGTCAACAGTCATGGACGGCGCTCCCGTCTTTAATACGGTTCGCAACAACCTCCCGGGCGTTACAATTGTGGGCTTCACCGGCGTTCTGAACTCGACCTCCAAGGTCATCGTCAGTGCCATGGAGCGCGGTTTATCGATGGCGGAGGGCATACGCGAAGCGCAAGCTCTCGGCGTGACCGAGGCTGATGCTTCCTACGACATTGAAGGATGGGATTCCGCGGCTAAGGCAGCAGCGTTAGCCAATGTCCTGATGGATGCCCGCGTGAAGCCGCAGGGAGTCCAACGGCGCGGAATCGAGCATTTGACCACCGCTGAAGCGACCGAAAGAGCCGGGGCCGGACAAACCACAATCCTGGTCAGTCGCGGCGAGCGCCGAGGCGACACCGTTCGTTTACAGGTGGAGCCCGAAGTTATTCCGCAAACTGACCTACTGGCCACCGCCAAAGGAACTTCCAACCTCCTGCTCTTCCATACCGATCTGATGGGCACAGTCGGCACCGTTTCCATCAACCCCGGCGTTGAACAAACCGCTTATGGGCTTTTTATCGATTTGGTTGATATTGCGCGCTCCGCTTAGGATAATAAAGCCTGTACCTTCTCCAGATCGGAAGGCTCCCCAAACTTAGCTCCCTGCAATCCCGGATCAATGGAACGGCACAGTCCGGTTAATACGCCGCCCGCGCCCACTTCCACAAATCGTTTCACGCCCTTTTGGGCCAGCAATCGAATCGTGTCAGTCCACCGGACCGGGTTTGGAATCTGTTCGAAAAGACCCTGCCGCGCTCCCTCCCCTGTTGTTATTTCCCGCGCTTGCCAATTATTAACTAGAGGCTTGCGAAGATCATGGAACGGAGCGGCTTGAAGATCCGCCGCCATCCGTTCCTGCGCCGGACGCATGAGCGGGCAATGAAACGGAGCGCTCACCGGCAACGCAATCGCCCGCTTTGCTCCAGCCTGTTTTGCCAATTCCATGGCCCGCGCGACCGCTCCGGCATGGCCGGCAATCACAATCTGGTCTGGAGAATTAAAGTTAGCGGCAGTGACTACTTCCCCTTGGGCAGCCTCCGCCAGAACTCCATCGAGCGCCCCTTCGGGTAGTTTCAGAAGCGCCGCCATCGCGCCCACGCCGCCCGGCACCGCCTGTTGCATATATTGGCCCCGCTTTCGCACCAGAAGAAGGGCATCCTCCAAACGAATTGCTCCCGCCGCGTAGAGCGCCGAGTATTCACCCAGGCTATGACCGGCCACAATGTCGGGTTCAAACCCGTGCTCGCTCAAAATCGCCCACGCCGCCGCCGAAACAGCCAGCAACGCGGGCTGCTGATTTTCGGTTTTTTTCAACTCCTCTTCCGGGCCTTCAAAGCACAATTGGGAGAGTGGAAACTGGAGCACTGTATCCGCGCGTCTGAAAACCTCGGCAGCCGCCGGGTATTGTTCAGCCAAGAGTCTACCCATTCCTACATACTGCGAGCCTTGCCCCGGAAAAAGAAAAGCAATGTTTGTCATCTCTGTCTATACGAGTAATAACCCGTGTCCATGAAGAATCTTGTGAATCGCCGGGCGTTTTTCGAAGCCGCCGAAACAAAATGCGCGTCAGATAACTGGAGATATAGAACCGTTCATTGCTTGATTTAGTACTTTTTGCGGCAGATCAGAGCGAAACGGCTTTGTTGGCAATTGAGTTGAACTATAGTGAAAACAGTCATGAAAAAGAAACCGATCGCCGATCCTATCATCTCGCCAGAGATCCTGGATATGGCGAAAAAGTCGGTCAACCCCGAGCGAAGTACCGCGGCGAAAGCCTGTGTTGTATGTGGCGGTTCCACGACGCCCCTCACCGGTCCTCAAAGTAGCGAGGAAGAGGATCTATGCTGGGTGTGCCGCCGTCTGAAGATCAGCGCTTGGCGCGAAATGGCGGATCAGCAGGCCGCAGCGCAAGAGTAGCTCGTTCTTTGTTCAAAACGCGGTTGCCGCGAGTTGTCCGTTTCGTTTGATGCGGGCCGCCAGACTTTCAGCCAGACCGATAGCGCCCAAGCCAATCAGAAAATGCAGCACCCGGATAATTTCATGGGCGCGACCTGGCAGCAGCGATCCCATTTTCATTCCGAAAGCCGCAGTCAATAAGCCCCACAGTAACGCCGCAATGACCAAAGCGGAACTTACTCTAGCTCGAAGCGCCAGGACGGCCATGGCCCAGAGCAAAACCACTTCCGTCACTCCCAGGCGCATGTGCAAAGGCAACAGATAAAGCGCCTGTTTGGCCCAAAACAAAAATCCGAGAACAATCAAAACCAAGCCAATCAATCGAATGGCATTTTGAAGAATCATCACAGCGGGTTTCATCTTTTGATCTCTTCCACCTTAGCGGAATTGGTAACCCGGTTTCAGTTCGCAACGAAAGACCTGAGTTCCGCTGCTCGCCATTTGAACGTTGCAAGCCGCCCATGACAAGAGGTGCTCAGGCCCTAGCGGAAAGACAATGCTGGTTCCGTTCATTTCCGCTTGGATGCTGGGTCCTTCCCCTCCCGGAGGCAAAGTAAAGCTCAGAGCCGGTCCAAAAATGGCGGGCGTGGATTGCCGGACCACATCACCGTGAATGACGCGGCTTACCTCTGCTTCCACGAGGAACGTGGCGGTGTCCGACCAATTACGTACCGAGACCCGAATGGCGGACCCCGGATTAGAAAGGTTGTTCGCCTCAATGCGGGTAAATGGGCAAGGCCCGGCAATGCAGGAAATACGCGCGTTGAAAAACTGATTGCCGGGCCCTGCTTCGAAAGCAGCGGAACTGACCGTTGCCTTCCATTTCCCATCCGGTGAGCAGACACGGTCGCCGCCGCAAGGAACACCGCCCGCATTAGCCGCTTCAAACGTTTTCACCAGCGCTCCCACATTGGTGCTGGTCGTCATTTTTGTCGTATAGCGCACGCTTACGCTCGCGATGGTGGTGATAGGTTGCGTGTCCTGGTGTGATGGCATTCGATTCTCCGGTAACATGCGGGCTACGAGCAGCCGGTCAGCGGCAATGTTCGACAACAGAAGCGGTTGATACTCCTCTGCCTGGAAGCTCAGCGAGAGCGCCGGCGTTTCCTTCGGCGGGACCGGCAAAGACAAACGAAACAAACCGGAAGCATCAGATCGGGTCGCAAAACTACCCTGGCCGGTTTTGGCGGTTACGCCGGCATTCGAAACCGCAATCTGTTTTTTCGGATCAGGATCATCCGCAAGAATGACGCCTGTTACCGAAATCAATTTGGGCGCAGGCGGGCGGCGCGCCGGAAAGAACAAAATGGTACTCGTAAGAACAACAAGAAAAATACCGATGATCCAAACAACTCTTCGCGTTCTGCCCGTCACAGTCTCCTCTTTATCGATCCTATGATGGGCAAATTTACGGAACAGTTATCAAGACGCGAGTTAATCAAACTTGCCATGGCGTTTTCGGGACCCAGCGCCGCGCTAGGCGGTCGAATAGCCGGTCCGCCAGGATCACAGTCACCTGAATTTTCAGCCGTGCCGCTCACGCCCGAAGACGATGCGTTTCTAGAAGAGCTGGAACGGGCCAATTTTCTTTTCTTTTGGGAACAGTCGGACCCCGAAACCGGCCTGGTAAAGGATCGATCCCATGCGCGCGCGAATGATACAGGCATTGTTGCGAGCATTGCCGCTACCGGCTTCGGCCTGACCGCCCTCTGCATTGGAGCGGAACGCGGCTATATCGCGCCTGTTGAAGCGCACAAGCGGGTCGTTACGACCCTACACTTCCTGTGGGAGAAGATGCCCACCCATCGCGGTTTTTTTTATCACTTCGCCAACGCGAAAACCGGCGAGCGGATCTGGGAATCGGAAGTTTCCTCCATCGATACCGCCATCCTGCTGTGCGGCGTTCTGGCCTGCCGCGAACATTTCCGCAAGCCGGAAATCATCCGCTTTGCAAACGATATTTTTAACCGTGTCGAATGGACCTGGCTTTCGGAAGATACAAAGCTGCTGCCGCATGGATGGTCCCCCGAGACTGGATTTTTGCCTTACCGCTGGGACTACTACAGCGAACTCATGATGATGTACCTGCTCGGCCTCGGATCAGTGAAGCATGCTCTACCCACGGAGACCTGGCACGCCTGGAACCGCGTTACCTTTGAATACGAGGGCATCCGTTATATCGGGTCATACGCGCCGCTTTTTATTCATCAATACTCGCAAGCCTGGTTCGATTTCCGGGGCAAGCGCGACGGCTACATCGACTATTTCAAGAACTCCATCGTAGCCACGAAAGTGCATAAAAGATTCTGCTTGGAATTAGGGCGGAAGTTTTCGAGTTACACCGAAGACCTTTGGGGCATCACCGCTTCCGACTCGCAAAACGGCTATGTGGCTTGGGGCGGTCCGCCGCAAATCGGGCCGATTGACGGAACAGTCGTGCCTAGCGCGACAGGCGGTTCCCTGCCCTTTCTGCCGGAAGACTGCCTGCGAGTTTTGAAGCACATCAAAAAGCAGTACGAAGCGGGGGCTTGGAGCCGATATGGATTCGTCAACGCTTTCAACCCGCTCACGAACTGGTTTGACACCGATGTCGTTGCTATCGACACCGGCATCACCATGCTCATGACGGAAAATCTGCGCACCGGTTTTGTATGGAAAACATTTATGAAAAGCCGCGAAGCGCAGCGCGGATTGGAGCGCGCCGGGTTTTATAGTTTTTGAACCTAGTCAGATGGTCGCAGACACGCGCGACGGGGAAAATGGAATATGTGTATTACACGGGATAAGTTTCTTTGGTAGTGGTCCACGTTCCAGCGGCTTGGTAGGCTAGTTTCGTTCTCTTCTTGTGGTCACTCTTCCGGTTTCCTGCCCTCATTGCCAAGACGCGGACGTCATTCGCAACGGAGCCACCGCCCGACGGTCGCTTGCCGCCTAGCGCTTTAACGGATCTTCGACCCAGGGCGGAGTCGCTTCCACTAATTCACCCAGCATGGGGTCAACCTGCTCCAGAGCTTTCTTCATCTCCCAGGCGATTTTCCGGTAGGCGAAGTGTCCCTTTACCCCGCTGCGCAGGCGTGAGATGTACTCCAGTTCAGCAAAATCCATTTTGAACAGAAAGCGTGATTTTGCCGCGAAGGGGAGCGCGTACTGCGCTGCCGGATGCGGTAGCTTTCCAATGGCTTCATCAGCCGTGTGCAAGGCTTTCGTGAAGGCGTTCTCCGCTTCGCACTTTTCCACTATTTCCGGCACTTCATAGCCGAGCTGGTTTGTGTAATGCTGGCGCAATTGCTGGCAGCGGCGGTGCCGATGAAGATCGCGGTAGGCGCCAATATCCATGACGAAGTCAAACACATAGGGGGCGCTTCGGAACTGCCGAGGCAATTCATCCCGGTGCCCACGGTTCCCGAGCGCTACCCGAAGAACTTCTTGCCTGCGCGCCGCCGGCCAACCGCAAGCCAATCGATACAACTCGCGGAAGGGCCGGTCTGTTACCGGGTATAGTAGCGAGGCGCAGATGTCGGCAAGGTGATCATTTGGCTGCACCAGATCGACAGCGCCCGGCTCCCAATGCTCTGCCTGGGGCAGATGGTGAGCCGCCCACTCCGCCAGATCGGCGCGGAGACGCCTGGGGAACTCGTCCCGTTCCGCATGCCGGGCCAGCGTCGGCGCAAGGGGTTCCTGCGCGGCTTCGTCCCGCTGCCAAACGCAATCGGCGGGGGCGGCGCAAACTGTCGCCAATTCGTCCCCCAACTCGCGCACTTCCTGAAACTCAGACGCTTTCAAGCGCCGGATCTGTTTTTCGAGCGTTCGGATGCTGGTGACCTGCCCCACGCCTGTTGGAATGCCGAACGGCAGCAGATAACGGGCCACATCGAACGCTCGCGCGGCAATGTTGCGGGCGTAGGCATCCGGCTTCATGTCGTCCGGCCTGGGTAACTGCTCCTGCAAGTAGGCCGTGGCGCGATCCTGGATCTCGCGATATGCCTCCAATGAAGCATCGCAAGCTTGTGTATAGATGTCTTGTTCATCGGGAGTCAGTTCCGGGGGAACAATCACGCCGGACTTCGAGAAATCCTGGTAACGCGAACTTCTGGCCTGACCGTCCCAGAGCTGCTCATCTTCCAGCTCCGCCGCTGCAATTTCAGAAACTCCCTCGAAACAGATCGTGACATGCCCCAAGTCGGCGATGGAGGCGTGCCCGTACTGGAAGTAAAAGCTTTCCAAAAACTTAGCAGAGTCGTGGGTGCGAACCCATTCAATGGAGTCTTTAATCGAATCAGGCGATCGGCTGTAACGCGCCAGCGCATAGGCCAGCTTTTCAGGCGGCATCGGGCCAACCGCCAGGACACGCTTTGAGGAGGATGTGTGAGGCAACGTCGCTATCATAGCGGTTTGTTCCTTTTCCATGCGAATTCGAATCAAGAAGCTGAGACCCGACGCACATCTGCCTGCCTACGCCCATGGACCGCTGGAGGATGCGGGCCTGGATATTCGCTGTGTGGAAGGCGCAACACTTGACCCTGGTGTCCCGCAAGCGTTAGCGACTGGCCTCGCGCTGGAAATTCCTACCGGTTATGAAGTGCAGATTCGCCCCCGCAGCGGTTTGGCGCTGAAATACGCTATTACGCTTCCGAACTCTCCCGCGACGATTGATCCGGGCTATCGCGGAGAACTGAAAGTGATTCTGCTGAATCTCGGCAAAGCGCCCTATGAGGTGCAGGCGGGTGATCGCATTGCTCAGATGGTGCTGGCGCGATATGAAGCGGTGGAGTGGGAAGAAGGCGAGTTGGCCGAATCCGTGCGCGGGCTGGGCGGCTTTGGCTCCTCGGGCCGTTAAGTTCTAACTTTGATTGTTTACCTCCGCCGTGAGTTTGCTCGCCAGCGGTTGCGTTTGCCCGGCATATTTATTTCCGGCTTTCTTGTAATAAGGCACGGAGACGGGCGAAGAAAGCTGTTCAAAAGTAAAAGAGCAGATCCGCATGCCGGGATAAAGCGCCACCGGCATAATTCCGAGATTGCTCAGTTCCAGCGTCGCCTTTCCCCGCCAGCCCGGATCAAACAGTCCGGCTGTTCC
>CAXUBB010000014.1:15600-25854 GCA_964249105.1 uncultured Bryobacteraceae bacterium
TCCATGCACGATAATGCCAATGCGCCCCAGGCTGGAACGGCCTTCCAGTCGCCCCAGCACATCGTCGTCAAGCTCCAGCGTTTCCTGCGTAATCGCAAGAGCAAATTCGCGCGGCTGCAGAACGAACGGCTCCCCTTCCTTGACATGAATGGCGCGCATAATATCCTGAATCGCGCTTCTTTCGCGCACATCGATGTACGGAAAACGACTATGCTCGAAAACACTGAATTCAGCGCCCAGGCGAAAGTCCACGGAGCAACTGCCGTATTGCTCAGGAGGCAACTCAGGCGAGATTCGAATCTTGCCTTGCTCGATGTAACGGCGGATATCGACATCAGAAAGAACCATAAGGACGCACGTGAACAGATCATCCTAGCATGCGGAAATGTTATATTAAGGGGGTTACACAATATCCGGCGCATTCCTTTGCGCTTGTGACAAGCCGTGGGCGGCTAGCTCAGTTGGGAGAGCACCGCGTTCGCAATGCGGGGGTCGTGGGTTCGAACCCCATGCCGTCCACCAGCATAAACAAACAGTAGTGATCTTTGCCACAGGCGGAAGCGAAACATCTCCCTCTTGGACAAGTTGATTCGTTGCGGTCCCCTCCAGTAAGTCTTTTTCCTTGAACGTTTTACATCTTAATACAAAAAGCACGTCGAATTGATGCCGGTTTAATTCCCAAATCCGGAAGTTCCTGGTAAGTTTTCAGCATGAAATCTTTCTGGGTACACTTACGGAAGTACCGCTCCGGGCAGTGCGTAGCTACTTTTATTCCTGTTTTATCCTTGCTCGCGTTTTCAGCGCGTCCCGCATGTGCGCAATGCCCAGCCATTGGAAATGACGCCAACTGCGGCACTGTCATCACCATTACAGACAGCAGCGCGTCTATTTCCAATACCGGTCAAGGCACGTACGGCATCCCGAACGAAAACAATGACTTTACACCGACCGGCACCCTCGTTGGGGTAATCAACAACAGCAGCCAGCCCATTTACTCTTTAGAGTTAACCGGAAATTCCATCTTTGCCTTTGCTTACGACGGCATCAACGTTTACGGCGCCCTCGGGAACAGCTCTGACAGCACGGGCTATGGAGGTCCCAATGCCTACTTTACAAACATCGTCAATTATCAGTCCGACGGCATTGTCAATTTCATCACGCCGATTCCACCGGGAGGCGGAACAAGCTATTTTTCACTAGCCGCGCCGGTGGCTTCCGGTACTCAATGCGCCAGCTTGCTGACAGGCTCACTTTCGGTCAATGCGGCCGGCACGAGTATCAGCGCATCCTTTACGAACACTTCCGGCGACACTCTCACCCAAGCAGCGGCCACCTGTGGATTTACCAATTTCGATTGGCAGCAGTTGATCACCATTGTGCCAACACCCAGTCCGTACAATGACGCAAGCGGCAGTAATCTTTCAGCGCCTGCGCCCTTCAATGATCCGCCCCCGAATGGTTATTCTTACCAGAATCCTCCCAATGCGGTCCAGTTGCCGGTTTATTACAATCTCTTCACCGGCGCAGCAGATCCACTCTCGCTGGCTTACAACGAGGTCGGTAATACCCTTTACTTTTTCGATGCGCCGGCTGATCCTTGTTTGCCGGGGGGCAGTTATTCTAGCTTTTGCAATGCGCCGGACCCGGCAGGCAGCTATCTCGGCTTTTCCACGCACCTGGTTGGCGTCATTGGAAATCCTCCAAACGCTACGGTGCAGGACACCGGCATCGGCTTTAGCTGGACCGACAACTTCAACGGCACCGTGGGAGGCATCGCTGTTTTGAACGGCACCCGTCCCGTTGATCCCCACAGCGGCACAGGAGGTATTACTCTCACCGCCGTCAACAACACCCCGACTTATCAGTATCCGAAAGGTCTCGTAGTAAAGAAGGTCAACGGCACGGCAGTCAATCCACCGGTCCCGCTGACTCTGCTGACGCGCTCGCAGATTACTTCGGTCGTCACTCCGGAGCTGTATATCCCCCCAACAAAGACGTTCGATGGCATCATCGCTATCCGAAACGTCGGCACGACCACGCTCCAAGGTCCTTTCCAGTTGGTCCTGTATTCTCTGACGAACAGGGTGAAGCTGGCGAATGCGACCGGCGTATTCGGAACGGCCCCGTATTACACGATTCCAGGCGTCTCCAAGCTTGATCCGGGACAATTTGCTTTTGCCATCGTCAAGTTCGGCGACCCGTCATTCGCAAAAATCAAATTCTCCACTGCCGTTTACACAGGAGGATTCAATTAATGTCTTACCGGAAGTCATCGACCAACATGATGTTGCTTGCGCCTGCGTCGTTTTGTACGAACAGGAAGGAACGTCCATCCGCAGATACGCTCAGGCCGCGCAGGTCCGGCACAGATTTTCCCGGAACTGATATTAACCGAGTAATGCGTTTTGTGTAGAAGTCATAGAGATGAAGTGAGGGGCGGGCCGAAGCATCAACAAAATAAATGCCGGGACCTCGCAATTCCCAGTAACGGACAGTGGCAAGATTCTGGAGTTCAGGGACAACCGATGCCTTTCCGTTCGCCAGTTGCAAGCGCCACACGGCAGGCATGACGGAGTGGTCAGTGTAATAAAGAAACTGACCATCCGGAGATTCTGCAGCTTCAAATGCTCCGCTGGTAGTGACCTGTACCGCTTCGCCGCCGCCGGACGGCACTTTCCAGATCTGGCCGACTCCGGCACGGTTCCATCCAAAGTAAATCCAGGCACCATCGTGCGACCAGGAAGGAATAAAATGGGCTGCTTTGCCGGAAGTGATCTGCCGCATGGCGCCGCCCTCCTTCGGCACGACATAGATGTTTGTGTTTCCCTGCAAGTAAGCATCAAAAGCGATTTGGCGGCCGTCGGGCGACCAGGATGGGCTACCGCACAAGCTGCTGCCGGAGTGAGTTAATTGCAGGCAATCGGTCCCGCTACTCGAACAGGTCCAGATCTCGGAGGGTCCGGAACGCGTGGAAGAGAAAGCAATGGTTTGGCCGTCCGGCGAGTATTGGGGGTCCTCATCGTCACGCGAAGAAGCAATCAACTTCCGCGGAGGCGCTTTTCCCGGTTCCATCGAAAAGCGCCAGATATTAGAGTCGGAGGTGTACTCCACATAAGCGAGGCGGCCTGTTGCCGAGACAGTGACATCCCGCGCATCCCGGGCATCCAGGATCAGTTTTTTTCGAACACCGTCACGGAGCCGGACGCGCCAAAGGGCATAATCCGTAGGACCGCGCAGTGAATAAATGATCTGCCGACTATCGGGCGTCCAGGCAATGCTGTTGAGCAGCGTGCCGCCAGTAGGCACCTCGTGTTCGGCTCCGCCCTGGGCGGGTTTCACGTAGAGCCTTTCGACAGAACTGGCGTCGAACCGGAGGAAAGCCAAATTCCTGCCGTCGGGAGAAAAGGAGGGATATCGATCCACGATCCGCGCAGGAGGTGAGGTGAGCCTGTACTTTCTTCCATCGTCTATCGATACCGACACCAGGGGACCTGTTGAGGGGTCATCGCCCTCATCGGTTGCTATCACATGGCGGCCATCGGGATCCCACGTCAGAAGAATTTGTTCAGCAAAGTAGCTGGAAACGTGTGCGATGGTCCGTTCCGGGCCGCCCCCTGCAGGAACGAGCATGACGCCGAGATGGTTAGATCCCAACTGACGAAGAAAAGCAATCTGCCGGCCATCGGGCGACCAGGCGGGACTCGCATCAGGGGCGGGATCAGTTGTAAGTCGAAGAGGGGAGTTAGACCCAACCGCCTGGACATAGATGTCCTCGTTGTCTTCTGTTTCGCCATTCCACACAAAGGCAACCTGCCGTCCATCGGGGGAAAAAGCGGGCGCATGCTCCGATCCTAGGAGGCTGGTAAAAGGAACTGGTTGTAGAATCGGTCCGGAATCGATGGCCGACGCCGGCCTGAAAAACCAGAGCGCGCCGGTGATGACGCCGAGTGCGGCTGCTGATGCGATGGTCCACCAAATCCATCTTTGGCGAATTTTCCTTTGCCGTTTCTGCAATTCCCTAAGGACTCGTTCCACCTCCGGCGCGGTTGGTTGCGCCTCCGGCTCCTTCAGCATGGACGAGATTGGTTCGTTATGGATCTGGCGGGATGAGACAATCGCTTCCGCAGATCCGGTTCCATTCGAGGCCGGGTAAAGCGGAGGTTCCACTTCTACTTCATCCACCTCGGCTATAAATCGGTAACCCCGTCCAATGACCGTCTCGATGAAGCGCGGGTGGGCGGCATCGTCGTTGAGCACCGCGCGGACGCGATTCACTACTGTATTGATGCCCTGAACAATATCGACCGACTGAGAGTCGGGCCAAAGGCGGGTTGCAATTTCTTCCCGTGTTACTAGCTGGCCGCGATGTTCCAGAAGTAGAATAAGGAAATCCATCGGTATTCGGGACAGCAGTATACGCCGTCCCGCCCTGCGCAGTTCGTACGTGCGCAGGTCCAGTTCATTCCGTCCAAACTTGAAAATTTTACGTGCGGTCCTCAAGATGCGTAGCTGATTTTACTATGACCGATACGAGGAGAAGCTTTGTCCTTTGAATAGCTTACGCCTTAATGTGGAATCTATTCCGATTCCACGCCGATTCTATTGCCGATTCGCGGCCTTCCGGCTAAAGATAAGCTCCGTGAGGAAACGTATGATTATGGACCCGTTGAAACCGCATTCCAACCGATCACGAATGAATTCGCTCAGGAGTAAATTCTGGCGGAGCATCGCTACCTCCGCACTTGCGGCGCTCGTTCTTCTTTGTCAGCCTGCGCCATCGCTGGCGCAGCAGCAAGTAAATCCCGCGACGTGGATGTCTGACCAGTCGGACTTCATCGCCAACATTCCTTTGAAAGGAATCGCTATGTTAGGCTCGCATGACCCTGCGACGAACAACGTTCCTGCCTATGGTGACCTCGAAAAGAATCAGCAGTATGATTTTGCCGGGCAATTGAACCAGGGCGTCCGTTGGTTCGATACCCGGATCACTCTTCTCGATAGCAACGCCAAAGGGACCAACGGAAGTTCATGCAACTTTCTCAACGGCAACTACTTTACTTCGGGAGCCGGCTATTACCTGTACGGTCACAATTACCTGTGCAGCGGTATTACTCTTCCCAGCATGCTCACTCAAATCAGCCGCTTTCTCGACCAAAATCCTAAAGAGATTGTGATTCTTCAGATGAACGGCACAATTTCCAACGGGTACCCGACCGTGAGCACATCGGCTGATTTTATGACCGTGCTAGACCAAAATCTGCGGCGAGCTTCGGACAATGCTTCCTATATCTATGATAAAGCGACTGCCTGCGGTTTGGCGGGATACGGCTATGCCGCGACTAGCGCTTACCAGGGTAATTGCTCGGGACCGCCGCTCCCTCCACAAGAGGTCACCCCGCAGCAGCTTTACGGAACTTCCGCCAGGGTGATTTTGTTGGAGGACTACGGTCTGGGAATCGCGCCGCTGACGCCAAGGCTTACCTGGGTTGATAAGGACGATTCCAGTCACAACGAAGTGGGCCATGAAAGACTTGCGGGCTACTACGAGCTGGGCGGCGTGAATGGTGCCGGCGCAGGGGATGTCAATCTGGAGTTGAGCTGGCTCGAATACGGTTCGCCTATCGACCCGAGTGCTGAGGGGCTGTACGGATTGCGAGGGCCCAGTTGGGCGAGTTACGAAGCCGACTCCAAGTTCCTGGCATTGCAAGCTGAGCTGACACCTGACGGTGCGGTTAACGGCGTTATAGATTTTTATACCGGGTATGGGCCTCTATACCTGGCCAAGTACTTTAATCCGGCGCTGAATTCTGCTTTGCAAACGACTTGGCAGCCCTACAGCGTGAACATTGTTTCCATTGACGATAGCGACGAATACGGAGTTCTCCAGAACGTGGTGGCCTACAACGCGAAAACTTTTGGTCGCGCTCCATCCGGGTATGTAACTCCCACGCAGGTTGTGGTCGGGCGCGACGGAAACGTTTACAAAGTAGCCAGCGGCACCATCTGGCAACGGACTAACTTTACGGGACAGCCTTATGATTGGACACCGCTAGGATTCCCTGCAAGCCGTCTCGCGGTAGACCCAAGCCGATTTTTTTGGACGATAAACTCAAGCGGCGGTATAACGGAGTTTCCTTTTGGTTTTAGCTGGACTGTGTCCGGCATCCAGTTTCAGGATATCGCCGCAGGCATGGATGGCGCGATTTATGCCCTCAGCACCGCCGGCGATCCATATCAACTCTATGTAAATCAAGCAAATTTTACCCTTTCATACAGTGCCGTTCCGGGCATTCACAATCTGATTTCGATTGCAGCCGGTCCCGCCAACACTCTGACAGCAGCCGATACATCAGGAACGGTGTGGCGGTACGCCTCCAATGGCAACTGGACCAATCTCAACAACAACCCATCCAACTTCAGAGCCAGCTCGGTAACGGTTGATGAAGCTGGAAACGTATGGGCAACGCAACGTGAAAGCACACTGGAAACCATCCCCCGTCCCCTCACCAACTCTTCAATACCTTACTCCCGCGTTTGGCGGCTGGCCGCAGGTAGTTGGAGCCCATATCGCACTGACAGCGTTCAGGTAAGCGCAGGCGCCGGCGGCGCCAACAATGTTGACGTTATCTACGCCTTGTCTCACGACGGCGAGCTTCACAATTTACGCTATAACCTAAGCACAGGTTTAGGAGCGCAAGCGCCTCCGCCGAGGCGGTACGCCGCTACCGTAAGCGTCAGTGGATTGACGTTCAACCATGCCACACAACTCTTTACGGGAACGCTGACAGTCACAAACAATACCGGATCTCCGATTACCGACCAACTCGCTGTGGTGTTCCAAGGTCTGCCTCAGGGAGTTACTATCGCGAATAATCCACTCACGTATCAGGAACTGCCCTTTATCCTGATGCCGAGCGTCAGCCTGCAGCCGGGAGAATCCACCTCGGCGCAAATACAGTTCAGCAACCCGGATCTGGTTCACATCAATTATCTAACGCAAGTCTTTGCCTACGTGACAGGGAGCTAAATCATGAAAACAACAACTTTACTAACAGCGATTTCACTTTTCGGTTTGTCCCGCGCCTTTCCGGTAACGGCGGCCACTGTCCCTGCTTTGCCGGATCAGGTATTTCAACTCAGAGTTGATACTTCGACTCTAGCCGGGACCAGCGGCGCGATTGATCTCCAATTCAATCCAGGCCCCAATACTTTTCAGAGTGCGACTGTGCAGATATCAGCTTTTCAGGGCGCCAGTTCGACATCCGCGCAGAAAACAGGCAGTGTGACTGGCGGTCCGCTGCCGAACGTGCTGACGATCAACAATACACAGGCATTAAACGAAGATCTGGAGAGCATCGCCTTTGGAAACTCCTTAAGCCTCACACTCGATTTTTCGGGCGTGGCTATCAACACGCCGGGAAGCAGTAATCCGCAAGCGGGAAGTGTCTTCACCCTGGGACTGTTCTCGGATGCTGCGGCGACCATGCCCGTCCTGACGTATGACCCCGATGGCGCTATCTTTCGGGAGATCATCAATCCAGGCGGGCAATTTGTCACACAGGTCACCTCACCCCAAGCATCGCTGGTTCCGGAACCGAGCTGTGTTGCTCTGGTTACCCTGGCCGGCTTGGGATTGATAGCGTTGCGGGCGTATCAAAAGGTTTGCAGAAAGGAGACGACTTTGCAGGCAAGGCAGGCAAGTTTGAGAACGTATTTCACCGCTGAGGTTTTATGAATTAGCTTTTCGCATCCTGCTAGGATTCGGTGGGCCGCTCCGGATGAATGAAAAGCCAGGAGATAGATGCCAGCAGATACAAGCCTGACAGGATATGCAAGGGCAGGCTCCAATTGCCGAATAGATCTACGATGTAAGCAAGCACGATCGGGCTGAGGATTCCTCCTATCTGACCGGCAGTGTTCATGGTGGCGCTGACGAGCGCCGCGTTTCGGCCGCCCAAATCGATAGCAGTGGCCCAGCTTGGGGCCAGCGTGAACATCGAGAGCGCGCCAGCCACCGCAATCAGCGTTCCAGCCGTCCTGCCGTCACGGCAGAGCGTGCCTCCGATGAGCACGAGTGATGCCAGGAAGTAAGCGACGGCTCCCACGCCGCAACGTCCTATCCGGGCGCCAAAACGAGCCGATAGCGCATCCGTAGCCATGCCGCCGGTGATATCAGCAATCACGCTCAGAAGCAGAGGGAAGCCGGCGAAGAACGCGAGTTCGGCAGCGGCTAGTCCGCGCGCTTTCGCCAGATAAGTAGGAAGCCAGGTGATGAAAAAATAAAAGCCGTATGTGTTTGCTAGATACTGCAGGCAGAGAGGGAAAAGGCTGCGCGTCCTGAATACTTGCCGCCAAGCCGCATGACCGTGCGCGGAAGGCAGAGCGCGCTCCCTTTCAATGAGATCACGTTCGCTGGGGCTGACTCCCGCATGATCACGAGGCTCATCCCGGAACCATCGGTACCAACTGACCGCCCAGATGAGCCCCACTGCTCCCAGCAGAAGAAACACAAGCCGCCAGGGGATGAAGGTAGCGACGAAGGCCACCAGCGCCGGCGTTAATCCTCCTGCTAAATGCGCGCCCGCGAAAAAGACGCCCTGGACACGCCCGCGCTCTCGCGCCGGTATCCAGCGCGAGAAAACACGGGCCGCGTTGGGCCATGCTCCGGCTTCCCCGGCTCCAAAGAGAAAACGAACGGTGAGAAGAGCGGCATAACCGGATACCGCCCCGGTGAGCATCGTGAAAGCAGACCACCAGAGGACAATGCGGGTCAGCACAGCGCGGCTGCCGATGCGATCCGCCCACGAGGCGGTCGGGATTTCAAAGAGCGCATAGGCGAGCGTGAAGGCGCTGAACACGTAACTCATCTGGATGGGCGTGAGCCGCAAATCCCGCATGATCGAGGGCGCAAGAACCGCAATACAGACCCGATCCAGGTAGGTAACGCCGGCTAAGACAACGGTGAATGCCACTACCCAGTACCGCACTTGGTAAGACGCAGGAGAAAGGCGAGCAGCGCCAGTAGTGCTCATCTGGCCCACCATGCTACTAAAAGCAAAATCAAGGTCAAATTGTCATCTCCCAGTAATTCTACGCAAGGTCAATTCCTACCTGTACAATTCAATAGAGCTATGCGATTTTTTGAGTAAGTTCAATGGGGGTATTACAAAGAGACGTTCGTGACTAAATTGAACTGATACCATACGCTTTTGTCTGTTTAAGAAGAACTTAAGTCAGTACCGTTTCTAAGTTTTGTGAAAACTTATCTTGTCACCGGAGGTTCCGGTTTTTTTGGCAGTATTCTGAAGCGTCGCCTCCTGGCGGAAGGCAACCGGGTGGTCAGTCTGGATTTACATCGCGATAGCGAGCAGCATCCCAATCTGACCTCCGTTCGCATTGACATCCGGGACACCGGAAAAATGAATGAGGTGTTCGGCGCTCAGACCCTGGACGGCGTATTTCATGCTGCAGCCGTTCTGGCGCATGATGCGAGCAGCAAACAGTTTCTCTGGACATCCAATGTGCTTGGCACCAAAGTGGTTGCCGAGTGCGCGAAGCAGTTCCGTGTTCCCAATGTGGTTTTTATCTCCTCAAACTGCCTTTGGGGACAGCCCCTTGGACGGCCAGTCACAGAAGAGGAGCCGCCTAATCCCGTCGAGTTGTATGGTCAATCCAAATGGGAAGGCGAAAAATTGCTGGCAGCCTATAGCGGGTATTTTAATGCTGTCTCGATTCGCACTCCAACCATCGTCGACGCCGGACGGCTTGGATTGCTGGCTATACTGTTTGAATTTATCGATGAGGGACGGCGCATTTGGACAGTGGGGGGCGGGAATAACCGCTATCAATTTATCTATGCCGAGGATCTGTGCAGCGCAGCCGTGCGGGCTATCAATCACAATAAGTCCGATGTGTTCAACGTAGGATCAGACGACGTAAAAACACTTCGCGAAATTTACGCTTATGTCATCGAACGGGCGCAAAGCCGCTCCAAAATAGGCGGCTTGCCGCGTGATCTTACGCTGATGGCAATGAAAGTCGGACACCAGCTCAAGTTATCGCCGCTCGGCCCTTATCATTACAAAATGATTGCGGAAGACTTTGTGTTCGATACGACCAAAATCAAACAGCACTTAGGATGGAGACCCACCGTCACCAATGAGGAAATGCTCTGGCGGGCTTTTCATTTTTATTCGACGCATCGAGTTGAAATTGAAAATCGTAAAGACGTCTCAGCGCATAACAAGGTGGCAA
>CAXUBB010000015.1:0-22066 GCA_964249105.1 uncultured Bryobacteraceae bacterium
GTTCCAGCTATATTTGGGTATCCGGCTTGGGAGGATCATCCTTCTACGGAGCCGGCCAGCAGCAAACGATTCAGATCGTTCCCGACAAGAAGAGCTATCGCGCAGGCGACATCGCCCGGATTCTCCTGGTGGCGGGTCAGGCCGACACGCCGGTCCTGGTGACGGTGGAAGGTCGTGACGTTCGTTCCCAAAAGCTTATTCGTTCGCAAGGAGCAACCGCCACGTTCGAGTACCACGTCACCGCCGACGATGCACCCGGCTTTTTTGTCAGCGCGCAGTTTATCCGCAAGGGCCAGTTGCACCAAAGCCAGAAGCGTGTCAAAGTCCCGCCGGAACAGCACCAGCTTTGTATCAGTGTTGCGACGGATAAAGAAACTTACCTTCCCGGCCAGACCGCGGCTTACCGCCTCGTTGCCACGTCCGCGGATGGGAAGCCCGTCGCCAATGCGGACTTGAGCCTAAGCGTTGTGGACGAGGCTATTTATGCGATCCGGCGCGATACGACGCCCGACATCCTCGATACGTTTTACGGGCGCGAGTATAACAGCGTCTACACCGAAAACTCGCTGAATTACTACTTCACCGGAGAGGCAGGAACGCGGCGCATGCGTTTGGCCGAGATGCGAGCAGCTACAGAGTTGGCGCAGTTGAAGCCCGACCGGGTAGTGCAGCCGAAAATCCGCAAGATATTTCCCGATACCGCCTTCTGGGCAGCCGATATTGTGACGGACGCTGCGGGCCGCGCCCAAGCGCGCGTGACTTTTCCAGACTCGCTCACCACTTGGCGCGCCACCATTCGGGGCGTAGCGCCCGAAAACCGTTTTGGCAGCGCGACGGAAAAAACAATCGTCCGGAAGAACTTAATTTTGCGGTTAGCCTTGCCGCGCTTCTTTGTGCAAGGAGATGAGGTGACGGTCTCCGGCATCGTCCACAATTACCTGAAAAGCGGCAAGCGCGCGCGGGTATCGGTCAATCTGGCCGGCCTCGATTTAATGGGCAGCGCCGCAACACAAGAAGTGGAAGTACCCAGCCGCAGCGAGGCGAAAGTGGATTGGCGCGTGAAAGCGCAGTCTGTTCGTCGCACGAAAGTCACGGCGCAAGCCCTTACGGATGAAGAATCGGATGCGCTGGAGTTTGAGCTGCCGGTCAACCCTCCGGGCGTCAGCGTGCGGCAGGCAAAAGGCGGAACCATTGCCGACACCGGAAACGCCCGCTTTGCCTTTACTTTTCCGTCGGACGCCGTCACCGGCTCCCGCTCGGTATCCATTCGCCTGTCGCCCTCCGTGGCAGGCTCCCTGTTCAGCGCTCTCGACTATTTGACTACATTTCCGTACGGCTGCGTTGAGCAAACGATGTCGAGCTTTCTCCCAGACATCATCGTCACCAAGGCCATTAACGAACTCGGCCTGAAGCAGCCGGTTAATCAGGAGGTACTCACGCGCAAGACCCAGGCCGGACTCGACCGGCTCTACAGCTTTCAACACGAAGACGGCGGCTGGGGGTGGTGGCAGACGGACGAAAGCCATCCGTTCATGAGCGCTTATGTTGTCGCGGGACTCGCCGAAGCCAGGAGTATGGGAATCGGAGTAAATGAGAACGCGATAACACGCGGCGCAAACTGGGTTGCTGCTGATTTGAAAAAAGATCAGGATCTCGCGCCGGACTTGCGCGTTTATATGCAGTACTCTCTCGCGTTGGCCGGTAAAGTGGACACGGCGGCGCTGGGTCGGATCTACGGAGACCGTTCCACGCTTTCTCCCGACGGTCTGGCGCTGCTCGGCTTGGCCTTGGAACAGGTCAAAGATAAACACGCCGTTGACGTAGCCTCGCAACTGGAAAAAGACGCTAAGCAGACAAGCGAGGAAGCCTGGTGGCCGGCCAGCCGTGATCAGATGCTCGACTTTGAAGCGGACATCACGCCGGAAGCCAGCGCCTATGCCGTGAAGCTGCTCAGCCGCGAACGGCCCAACAGTCCCTTGCTTTCCAAGGCGGCTCTCTGGCTGGTAAACCATCGCAATGAGGGCTACTGGTGGTCATCGTCCAAGCAGACCGCCATGGTCATTTATGGACTGATCGACTATGTAAAAGCAACGAAAGAGCTGCATCCCAATCTCACGGCTACTGTATTGGTCAACGGTCAGGGAGCAACAACGCACGCCTTCAACTCAGATACTACGGCGGAAGCGCCTGAAATCACGCTGGACGAAAGCAGGCTCGCGGAAGGAACCAATCAGATCCAGGTCACGAGCAACGGGCAAGGCAGGCTCTACTACTCAGTGAGCGCCGTTCACTACTCCAACGCGGCGCGGCTCGAAAAGCAGGGCGCGGTTTCGCTGAACGTCCTGCGCGATTACTTCCGGCTGGTTCCCGGCAAAGAGGGCAGCGCGATTGTCTATGACCTGAATCCGCTCGATGGGCCGGTAACGCCAGGCGATACGGTTGCCGTGCGGCTGACAGTAACGGGCACGAACTGGCGCTATCTGCTGGTCGAAGATCCCATCCCGGCAGGCACGGAATTCATTGAACGCGACAATCTGTACCAAATCCGGAACAAACCGCCATGGTGGCGGTATTGGTTCACGCGCCGCGAGCTGCACGATGACCGCATGGCGATCTTCCAGACCTATTTCAACGAAGGCCAGCAGCAATATTTTTACCTGCTGAAGGTCGTCAATCCAGGCGTTTTTCATGTGAGTCCGGCCCGCGTTCAGCCCATGTATCAGCCCGATATTGCAGCCACGACCGAAGGAAGGACGATGGAAGCGAAGTGAAGAGATCGGCCCTTCCCTTAACTATTCTGCATTTGATCGGTAACGCCCTGCTGTTATGGCTCGGGTACTACTGGCTCGGCGTTGGCGAATCCGACACAGCGCATCTGCTCTGGAGCGCGCTGCTGGTACTGGGCGGCGTCGGCGCGGCGTTGTGGCTGCATGGAACGGCCCTGGTCTTTTTCGACGGGGACCAGGGAGGCGGTTTCGCCCGCGCTTTAAGAACCGCCGGACGAAATCTGCTGCCTTTGCTGACCGTTGCCCTGCTCGCAGCTCTCATCTATGGATTTTTGGCTTACATCCACGGCAAATTTGCGCACAACGCTTTTCTCATCGGCTCCTACGCAACGATGCGTACCCGCCAGCCGGTAGCGCCGCAAAGAGTTCTCCACTGGTACTACGTCCTGATCTGGATTCTGCACTGGCTCGTCCTTCCCGCTTTTCTGTTCCCGCTCACGGCGGCTGTGGCGCGTATGGGCTGGTCCGGCTTCCGCCTGCGTTCTTTCGGTCGCAGCCGCAGCGTTTTGTATTGGGTCGAGATCTGCCTGCTTTTACTGCTTGCTATCGCCGTGCCGCTTCGTTTAATGAACTGGATTCCGGCGTTCTCAAAGTTTGCCCTGCAAATGGCAAGTCTCCTTGGCCGAATGGGTCTGGGCTATTTGTTGTTTGTGGCTGCCCTGCTCACCATTGAGTTCCTTACTTCAAGAGGCAAACCGCGCTTGAGCCAGCCCCATACCGTTTCTTCACCGTAGCGGTTCACTAGACTCGCGACCTGCCGATATGCAAGGGTATACGCGTGCCCGGCTCGGCTGGGATCTCCACGCTGGCGCAAGTCATCATCAGCGGCAGCTTTTGAAACCGGAAGTTCGGAGCCATGCGGTTGCGACAGCCACTCGACCAAGCCTTCACGAAACCACACCGGCAGGTTCGGTACGGCCTCACGTTCGATCAAAACGTGCAAGAGTTCATGCCGGAGAGTGGACCTGAGCGCATTCCGGGCTTCTAAGACAGGAAGGGGCTGTAGATCGATACCGGAAGAGGAACTGTGCGCCGCCACCCAGCCCGGTTCACCCGTCGCATTCCGGAACGTATCGATGTCCGGGTAAACACGGATGTCGATGGGATCTTTGGCCGTCAGGCTCAACCGGCTTTCGATTTCAAGTCGTAATCTCTCAGCCAATTGCAAAACTTTGATGTCACGGTTCGGCAGTGTCGTGAAAACATTGACTCCTTCGCCCCCCAGCCGTGTCCATGAAATTCCCTTCGCGGTCAAGCCAATCGCCGCGCCCGAGTAATAAAAGGCCAAGATCTCGCGGTAGGTAAAGCCCTCGGTGCCCATTTCATCCGCCCCGTCCTGGCATAATCCGACGCCGTGCCCTTCGCCACGTCCGTGAAAGAAAATCCGCCCGTTCCTGTTTTGGATCTCATATTGTTCGCTCCGCAATGTATTCCAGCCGAGAGTGCGGCCCACGGCAAATCGGAAGGAACCGGCACTCACGGCAATCATTTGGTCAGCGCCCTCCAATTGCAGGACTTTGGCGCGTCCTGAAGAAGTGCGGTCCAGCACGGCGATACGCTGGAGCGGCTGCGGCACGCGGAGCTTTGCATCGAGCAGGGCGCGGCTGATCGCTTCTCCTGCGGATTCCCAGGACCAGTCCCGCGCGCCATGCCTGGTGCAATAAGGATCGTTATGAACGCGCAGATAAGGAGCCTGCACATCCGGCCACACGGCCCCGCCAGCCTCGCTTTTGCCGCCGCAATCACGCGCATACACGGCCAGAGCGGGTTTCCCTGCAAACCAAAGCAGTTCCCCCGCTGTTGCCTGCGCGGCGGAGGAAAGCCTCGGCGATATCGGCTTCAGTTCTATTCTTTGACAGTGGGTCGTGGCGCAAAAGTCATATCCTTCGGCGGAGTGTCTGCCGCGTAAGCGGGCGGCATAAGTTCGGGCGGCAATGGCCATCGCCTTTAATGCTTCCTCGCTCCTGAACGTGCCGCTTTCACCAGCCAGAACCGCCGGTACATAATCTTCGGCGGATAAAGAAACAAGACGCCCGCCGTCATTGCCGGTGAGGCGAACCTTGTAAACCACCTCCGCATGGATCGCGAAGACGAAGAGGACGAAAAAAAGCAAAACCCGCTTCAAAATCGACCCGCAAAATAACGCTGCAAAAGCCGTCCCGCAATCGGTGCCGCATCGGCGCCGCCCGACCGGCCCGCCACTAAAACAGCCACCGCGACCTCCGGCGACCGGCTCGGCGCAAAACCCGCAAACCAGGCGGCATGTCCGTTATAGACGGTTCGCACAGTTCCTGTTTTCCCCGCTACTCGAATGTCATTTAATCGAGCGGCCTGCGCCGTTCCGAACTCTACCGCGCCTTCCAGTCCTTCCAGAATGGGAGCAAAGATTTTTTCACTCGTCAGCTTCGCCAATCGCCGGTACGCGCTCAATAGCTCCAGGGCGGTGATCTGTATTCCTTCCTCGCCCAAAGCCTGCAACGTACACGCCGAGCCGATTAACCCATCTTTCACAAAGCCTGCCGTTTCCACTCCCGGCAGCAAACCCGTCAGAGACGCTAAGCCGCTACGCTCTAAAGCTTTCGGCAGGTCACCAGCACGGAACCGTTCCGCAAAATGAGCCACGGCGCAATTACAGGAATAAGCAATCGCCCGCGACGCATTCATCGGCAAGGGAGAAGGCGGATGCGAGCAGTTGAAGGAGCGTCCGGCAATGGTCAGGCGTCGGGGACAAAAGTACTCTTCACGAGCCGTCAGGCTCCCGTTTTCCAAGAGCGCCAACAAACTGAACGGCTTGATGGTGGAACCCGGCGGAAGAACCATGCGTTGCGCAACCGAGGGATGGTCAGCGGCCAATAACTGGCGATCTCGCAAGCGGAGCAGCAGCGCCGTCCCCGATTCAGCAGCTTTCCCATTCAAAGCAAAGAAAGAATAAAGGCCGGTACAAAATTCGCGCCGCCGCCAAAGATTCCGGGAACCCACTAGTACCTTATCGGATTCTAAACCCTTAGGTTGGGTTGCATGCTGCGTTACACGTGTCGGTTCACGGCTTTTATTGCCCTTGTTCTGCCAATGGCTTGCGCTGGACAAACAACGAATTGGTTTATACACGACCGAATTCTCGATGAGCCTCCAGTCAGTCAGAACCATTACAAACTCACTGGAACAGTGGTCAATTCCGTTACCGGTGAACCGATTACTCGCGCGGTAGTGCGAACGAATGGCCCATCACCACAGCAACAGGTTTTCACCGATGGAGCCGGGCATTTCGAAATCAATGACGTTCCGGAAGGGCAAGCCATGATTACCGCGCAGCGTCCCGGCTTTCTCGGCATCGAAATGTCCGGTCATCGCCCTCAGATGGTTACTGTCGGACCCGCAACGCCTACTGTTCAAATCAAACTCATTCCGGAAGGCGGCATTAAGGGCAAAGTGACCGACAATGAAGGCCAGCCCATAGAGGGGATTCAAGTACAGGTCCTGTCTTCACAAATCAGCAACGGCTACAAAAATTGGTTCGTGCGGGGCAGCGCCCAAACCGATGAAAACGGCGATTACGCGATCGAAGCTCTTTCTCCCGGCCAGCACATTCTTTCCACTGGGATGATGGTGATTTCTCCGCCGGCGGCAGTGGCGGAAAATGGCCCGGTGAATGATGTCTATCCGCCGCAATACTTTCCGAATGCGCCGGAGCAAGACAACGCCCAGCCGGTCAACGTTCAAGCGGGACAGGCAGTTGAAGCTGATTTTCGTCTCTCGCCCGTGCGCTCCTATAGCGTGAGCGGAATCGCATCAGGACCGGAGAATGCTGCCGTTTCCTGCAAGGATGCCAGCGGCAACCCGCTCGGTCGGGGTGAAATTGACCATCGTACGGGCAAGTTCAAACTGTTCAATGTTCCATCGGGTTCGTGTATTTTGACATTCCAAGCGCAGGGAGGACAGGAAACAAAGTACAAAATTTACTTCGCGGAACAGGCGATTACGATCGGCTCTTCAGACCTGATCGGCGTTCAAGCCGCCATGCAGCCGCTTCCGGACATTCCGGTTCACTTCCCCGACTTCACCGGATCTCTTCCGGTCCAATTACAACTGATATCCCGGCAAAAGCATAGCGGTTCCCAGCAGTTTTCTTTGATGAACCAGCCGGGTCAAACACCCGCTTTTCAAAGTGTTTTGCCCGGCTCCTACCGGCTCATCGCTCAGAGTATCGGTGATGCCTGTGTCAACACCGTCTCGCAAGGCGGTACGGATTTACTTCGTGAGGGTTTGACCGTGACGGGCGGAAGCGCTCAGGCCGCGCCGCTTGAGGTCACTTTACGGCATGACTGCGCCACGCTGAATGGAACAGTTAAAACGAACGTACCTGGTTATGCCGGCACGATTTTGATAATGCCCAGCACGCCGGGCGCGGAGCCTAGAGTCGCGCCGGTAATGGACGGCAATTTCGCCGTTCCGGGTCTCGCGCCGGATGATTACACCGTGTATGCTTTTACGGATGTCTCCGGCTTGGAATACGCGAACCCGGAAGCGCTTCGCGAGTTCTCCGGCCAGAAAGTCACCCTCGGTCCGGGCGCAAAAACCACTTTGCAGTTGGATCCCATCACACGCGGAGAAGGACAATGAAGCGAGCTGTTTGGGAGTGCTTGCTGATCGGAGTTATCAGCAGCCGCCTGCTTGCTCAAAACGAAACATACAAGATCAGCGGTGCCGTGATCGACCATGCCACGGACCAGCCGCTTCCGAAAGCGCTGGTGCAAATTACGGCTGTTCAGACAGATGAATCGAGCAGCGCAAGCCGGTTTACCCGTACGGACGATGAGGGCCGATTCGCGTTTGCGCGCCTGCCCGCCGGCAAATACACCTTGCTGGCAGGCCGTCAATCGTCCAGCCTACAGTTGTTTCAGGGCGACGAAGGCTACTCCACGGCAATTGCAGCCGGTCCTGGGCTGGACAGCGAGCACATCGTTTTTCCGCTAATAAAGCTTGGGTCCCTCTCCGGAACGGTCCTGGACGAAGAAGGAGGAGGCGTGAGAAACGCGGCGGTCTATTTATACCAGCAGCGGATAGCGTCCGGCCAGCCGGAAATCGCCGGTCATGGGCAACAGCAAACCAACGCTTCCGGCAGCTTTCGTTTTAGCCATCTACAGCCCGGCACATACTTCCTCGCTGTTTACGCGCACCCCTGGTATGCCGGGAGCAACACAACGAGCCAGGAGTTCGACGTGGCCTATCCCTTGACATACTACGCTGACGCGACGGACCTCTCCGCGGCATCGCCCCTTACGGTAGCGGAAGGCACTGCGGCCAATGTGCAAATAGCCCTCCGCCCGGTGCCGGCCGTCCACGTGCGCTTTTCGGGTTTCGAAACCGGGCCGGGCGTCAGCATATCGCCCATGGTTTCCGCCGTTGGGCCGGGCGACGGGAGAATTGGGATAAACGTAAACTATACGACCGTCAACAACCATCCGGGACTGAGCGGTATTCCACCCGGACGTTACGAATTATCAGTGATTGCCTTTGAAAATGGCCACGGGCAGACAATTGGAACCAAGATCGTAGACCTGCAAAGCGATGCGGATGTTGATTTGAGCAGCACCTCTCATTGCTCCCTTACTGGGAAAGTTGTTTTTGCAGGGGACGCGCCTGTTCCCAATCCGTTGAACCTTTATTTGTCGCAAGTGACGGGAAACCAATTCTTTCCCATAACCGTTGCTGCGGACGGAACATTTCAGATCGCCTCGCTGCCCTCGGGCCGTTATCAAATCGGTATTAACGGACAGAACTGGTTTCATTTCCTGTCAGTTAACGTAAAAGGAGGAAAGTTCAAGAACGGTTTACTGGATTTGCCCGACGGCGCGAACGTGCAGCTTTCCATCAACGCCTCCCCTGTGAAGACAGCTTTGGACGGCGTAGTGCTGCGCGATGAAAAACCAGTTCCCGGCGCCATGGTATTGCTGTTTCCCGAAGATCCGGACCGCAGTGACCTGATCCGGCGCGACCAAAGCGACAGCGACGGCACGTTCACTCTGCGCGACGTTCCGCCGGGCCGGTATCGGGTGCTTGCCATTGATAACGGCCATGATCTCGCGTATGCGGACGCCGCGGTAATCAAACCTTATCTGCCGTTCTCCCAAACCGTTGCGGTGGATGCCGGAAAACAGGCTCCGTTAAGAGTAAACGTGCAAACCAGAGTGCCCTGAGGCGCGAAACGGGAGATACTAAAGAAAGGCAGGCTGCGGACCACGGGAACAATGCAGCCGCCGACACGTCATATTATCTATGCCCAGCACGCAATCCATTGCGCCGAGCGCCTCTTTTTGGGAGTCCGCCCGCATTGCTCTCGACTCCCTTAGCAAGAGCAAACTCCGAAGCTTTCTCACGCTGCTCGGAATCATTCTGGCGACCAGCACGCTGATTGCGGTCATGTCGTTCGTGCATGGCATGAATCTTTACATTGCGACAAAGCTCTCCGACATGGGCTCCAACGGTTTCCGCGTGATGCGCATCGTCTTTATCGGAAACTTTGATCCTAAAAAATTTCTTGACATGCAGCGCCGGAATCCACAAATTAAACCGGAAGAATATGAGTTTATCCGAAAAAATGCACGGCTGCTGAGCGATGTTGGTTTGGAAACATTCAAAGGCGTAACCATTTCTTACGCGGGCGAAACGATTCAGTCGGTGGATTTGGAAGGTATCACCGAAAACATACCCGTTCTCAGTGACGTTGAAATAGGAACAGGCCGCATGCTGACCGAAGAAGAAATCCGCAGGCATGCGCCCTTCGCGTTTATCGGCAATGATATTAGCGAACGTTTTTTCAAAGGCAAGGACCCGATTGGAAAAACCATCAAAGCAGACGGAGTTCCCTATGAGATTGTGGGCGTGGCAAAGGCAAAGGGGAGCGTTTTTGGACAGTCTCAGGATAACTTCGTGATGGTGCCCGTCTACTCCTACTTAAAAACCTATGGAAACAATCTCAATAATCAGATCGCTATTTTCGCTAGAGCGGCTGATCCCGACCACATGAATGAAGCGGAAAATGAGGTTCGCATGTTGCTCCGGACTTACCGGCATCTGCGGCCCAATGAAGACGATACATTCGGCATGTTCGGCTCCGACACGCTTTCGAAAGCCTGGAACAGCCTGACGGGAGCAATTGCCGGCATGGCGTTTGGAGTCGTTTCTGTTTTCCTGGTGGTGGGCGGAATCGTCATCATGAATATCATGCTGGCCGTGGTCACGGAACGGACCCATGAAATCGGAATCCGCAAAGCGGTAGGCGCGCGCCAGCAAGATATTCTCAACCAATTTTTGGTCGAATCGGCGGTGCTGGCCGTCATCGGCGGATTGATCGGTGTAGCGATCTCTTACCTGCTGACTGTTATTGTTCGGAAGACGACGCCTCTTCCGATGGACATGCCTCTGATTGGAGTTGCTCTCGGCGTGGGACTATCGTTGATGGTGGGTTTATTCTTCGGCATTTATCCGGCCCGGCAAGCCGCTAAGCTAGATCCGATTGTGGCTTTACACGCGGAGTAATCATGAACTTCTTTCTTTCTTTCCGGACCAACCTGATGCTGGCGCTCGATACGATCCGGGCGCACAAACTGCGCAGTTTGCTTACTATGCTGGGCGTGATCATTGGAACAGGCACCATCATCGGCGTGGGTTCCATTCTGACTGGCTTTGACGGGGCTGTTACCGGCGTTTTCAAAAGCTTCGGGCCGAACGCCATTATTGTGATGCGAGAACCGGCATTCCGAAATGCGGACTTAACACCGGAACAGCGCGCCCGCAAACAATTTACTTATGAAAATGTGGAAGCCGTGCGTGACGAATGCGGAGCCTGCGACCGGGTTTCAGCCGTACTAGGTCCGTCGAACCGCAGCCCGACGCTTGTCACGAAGTACAAAGGGAATGCGATTTACCAAACTCAACTTCGCGGCGTGGAGCAGTCCTACGTGCGAACTGGCCAGATTGATATTGATCAAGGCCGCTTCTTTACGGAGTTTGAGGATCGCCATCGTTCGAATGTCGCCGTGATCGGGGCCGATGTGCAAAAGGGCTTGTTTGGCGAAGAAAATTCGATCGGAAAATTGATTAACGTGGACGGGCAGCAATTCGAGGTCATCGGCACCATGCATCGTCCCACGGCCAGTTTCTTCGACAGTTCCGACAATCGCGTTTTCGTGCCGTTCTTCTCCATGAAGAAGATGTATCCGAACGCGCAGGACGTGTATATCAGCGTGACGGCCAATGATGGCATGCTGCCGCGGGCGCTGGACGAAATTCGCACTATTTTGCGCATCCAACGGCATGTGCCGCCGAAAAAGCCCGATAACTTTGAAATGACAACCGCCGATCAAATGATAGGCCAATTCCGCCAGATTACCGCCATGACTTTTCTGGTCATGATCGTCCTCAGCTCGATTGGTTTGCTGGTCGGCGGCATCGGCGTGATGAACATTATGCTGGTCTCTGTCACCGAGCGCACCCGCGAAATCGGTACTCGCAAGGCCATCGGCGCTCGGCGCATGGACATCATTTTTCAATTTCTTCTGGAGGCCTCCGTCCTCACGGGTCTAGGAGGACTGGCGGGACTTGTCCTCGGCTGGCTGTTGGCAATGTTGAGCAAACTCGTTTTCAGCTCTTTGCCGATTACCGTACCCGCCTGGGCCGCTATCGCCGGACTTGTTGTGTCGGTCGGAGTGGGCCTGTTCTTCGGAATCTGGCCCGCCAGCAAAGCGGCAAAACTGGATCCGGTGCAAGCCTTGCGCTACGAGTAGTTATCGCCATCAGCCGCGAATCAGTTCAAGGTTTTCCGGGCCGCATACGCAGAACCAAAATTCATCCCTTTCTGTGGTCAACGCGCCCGTTCACAACATTTTTGCATCCGAGTTGCAGCGAATTTTGCTTAATTCGGCTGTCGGAATGCAAGTTTACGAAGGATTGGTTTTGGAAACCCATAACGGTATACCCGTTAGGTTTTAAGAGCAGATCGAGAACCTGGTACTTATCTGAAAGCGGGAGGGCTTCATAGGCTTCGCGCACGGCTGGAACGGTGAAGTATTGCGCGATCTGAGTGACAGGTAGTTTGGAATTCCCGAAAGTATCTAGCCGGCTCTCGAAGAGTCCTCCCGTGCTTCCGCAGGTGACGCCATAAATGAGCAAGTTATCAAGTCCCGACCCTTTCAGTAAGTCAATAATATCGGCTGCATCAAACAATTTTTCATTGACATGAAGGTATGCGTCTACAATCATTGCATTCCGGGTCGTTTCATCGTCGACATTCTGAATCCATCCGTACTCAAATGTGTCGAACCCTAGCCCTTTAACGAGAGCAATACCCTTTTCAAAATTCCTGCTGTCGTCCCCTAACAAAAGAGAAACTATCTGTTTTCTGCGCATTCGCTCCTGCCCTCCGTGTCGGCCATACAGATACAGAAACACAATTCCCTCTGGACCTAGATTGGTCGCCAGATTACGGAGACCCCGTTGAGGGTCGGACAGGTGATGAATGACACCCATGCTGAGGACAATGTCGAACCGTTCAGGACCAATTTCATCTTCTGTAAGATCCAGGAGCCTGAATTCAATATTCCGAATTCCGCGCTCGGCGGCCGCCTGCTTAGCAATGGCCAGCGATACCTCGCTAACATCTACTGCTACAAAATGGGTCTTTCGAAGTGCAGCGGCAGCTTCAATTAACCGGGACCCCGTTCCCGTTCCGGCATCGAGTACTGTTTTTCCGTCCAGACTATACTGGGCTTCGATCGAAAAAAACTTCAATAAATTGAGCAATTCGAAATACTTCTGGCGACTACCCTGCGGCGAAGGATACGGAAATTGTGCGTACATGTCCTTTACGCTTTTCGTAATTGCGTCCATGCCAGTACAGTTCCTCAATGTGGGTCCGCGTCTCAACCGAAATGCCGTCTGCCGCTTGCTGAGGAATACTGTGAAGGGTCTGGTGAGGGCAGCGCTTAGCAAGCACCGCAACTAATTCTGTTGCGAGATTTTGACAGAAAGGTGTTGGAATTCCCATTTTCTGTCAAATGAAAGAAAAACTGTCGGATGGGCTCACGCCCAGCCTTGAATGCTCTACGCTCACGGATCAGTTGATCCGTCGGCCAAGGCGCTGATGACCGAGAACTAACAGCGGGAGCTTCGGCGTTCTGTTCTTTCTCGACTTATCCACGCGCGAAAGGGGAATTGTCAGCTTCTAGAAGGGCACGTCGTCGTCGGTGATGCCCATATCAGGACCAAACGGATCCTGATTGGCGGGCGGCGCATTGCCTCCCCCAAACTGCCCTTTGCCCCTGGACTGCCCTCCGGCAGGACGCGCACCGGTTGCGGCAGCAGGCGGACCAGCTTCGAAGCCGCTTCCTCCCTCGCCTTTTCCACCGAGCAAAATTATTTCATCCGCGACGACCTCGGTAGTGTAAACCTTCTTACCGTCCTTGTCGTCGTAGCTGCGGGTTTGAATCCGCCCCTCGACATAGACCTGTTTGCCTTTCAGCAGGTAGTTTGCCAGGTTTTCCTGCTTCCAAACCACCACATTGGTCCAGTTGGTTTCATCTTTCCATTCATTGGTCTGCTGGTCTTTCCAGCTTCGGGTGGTCGCTACCGCGAATTTTGTCACCGCGGATCCGGATGGCGTAAACTTTGTTTCGGCATCACGGCCCAAATTGCCCACTAAAATCACTTTATTAACGCTGCGGCTAGCCATAACCCTCGAACTTAGCACAGGTTGGAATTGTTCTCCATTCCCGCCCTTTTGCGGGTAGAAAAAACTTCCTCTCGCCACACCAGTACTACAACCAAGAAAAATTCGTGTTTGTGCATCTCAAACTGAGGCATGATAATTAAATTCATAGGTTCTTGCATTTTTCTATTAGCCGGAACCGAGACGTAATACACTTGGGGGACTATGGCCTCGCGGTTTTTTGGATCGTGTTCGCCTTTTGCGTTTGTCATAACGGGACTTGCAGTGGGCTGTTGTGCTTACTCACAAGGGCTTTTGAAGCCAGTACAGCTTGGGGAACCCGTGATGCTCCTGCCGTCTGATATGGCATTGCTCGAAGCAGAAGAAGCGCGCAAAGACCTGCCTTGCACGGCAACGCCGCGCAAAGCCGAGCTTGGGTTCGATTTGCGATTTCATAGCGGCTATCAGGTAAGCGTTCCGCTCGGCGAACTCTCGGGCGATAGCGAAGTTTTAACGGTTGTGTTTCGCGCTTATCCCCAAGACGACAAATCACGCGCCTCTTATTTCGTGCAGCACTTCCGCGTGCCGGTTGTCGAGGAAGATGCCAAAGGTGATGCGCTCCTAGAAGGCGTCATTGACGTTGGAGCAGGCAAATACCATGTGGATTGGCTGATACGTGATCGCGCGGAGCGGGCGTGTTCAGCAAGTTGGGATGTGGAAGCGGCCTTGGCTCCCAAGGAGAAACCGATGCCGTTGTTCATTAACCCCAACCAGATTGAAGAGTCGTCATCCGAGCCTTTCATTAACGATGCCGCCGCAAAATCCGCGACCGCCGAGCAGGGTTTGAATCTGAAGCTGCTGGTGAACTTCGCGCCCCAGAGCCCTCAATCGTCGTCACTCCAGCGAACCGATACGGACGCTCTCGTGAGTATTCTAAAAACCATACAGCGTGACCCTCATGTCCATAACATTTCGCTGGTCGCATTCAACATTGGCGAGAGCCGGGTTATTTACAGGCAGGAGGCAGCCGAGCAGATTGACTTTCCCGCTCTCGGAAAGGCCATTCAAACCATGAAACTCGGGACCGTCGATGTAGGGAAACTGGCCCAGAAGCACAGCGAAACCGACTTTTTGCAGGGTTTAATTGAAAAAGAGATGGGCAGCAGCGCGCGACCGGATGCGGTTATTTTTGCCGGGCCGAAGGCGATGCTCAATGCCGACGTACCCCAAGAGGAACTGCGCCGCATCGGAGATATAGAGTGTCCTGTGTTTTACATGAACTATAATTTGAATCCACAGGCAGTGCCTTGGAAAGATTCAATTAGTCATGCGATTAAGCCGTTCAAAGGGGTCGAATACACGATTTCACGGCCGCGTGATCTGTGGTTGTCAACATCGGAAATGTTCAACCGGATTATCAGGTCAAAACGGCAACATAGCGGTCCGGCAGCGCTGGCAATTTCCTCGCGTTGAGGAATTTCAGGTAAGCTATAGGAACTAGGGAGAAATATTCGTGAGTTCTCGCAAAATCGGTCATGGTCTTTCCTTTGCCGCCTTGCTGACGGGTTTGCCGCTTTTTAGCTTCGCGCAGCAATCGGATTTGCCGCAGTACAGCAATAAGTTCGCCCCTTATGTCGTTACGCCTGAGCACGCCGTGGATCGCATGCTGGAGATGGCTAACCTGAAGCCGGGCGAGACGCTGTTCGATTTGGGTTGCGGCGATGGGCGTATTTTGATTACCGCTGCCCAGAAGTACAAGGTAAAGGGGGTCGGCATTGAAATTTCAGACCGCCTGGCCAGATCCGCAGCCGAAAAAGTAAAAAAGGAAGGCTTGCAGGGTCAGATTAAAATTGTGCACGGCGATTTCATGCGGCAAGATCTGAGCAGCGCGAATGTTGTTACCCTCTATTTGGCTACTGCCGCCAACGACACTTTACGGCCAAACCTGGAACGCTTCCTAAAACCGAATACCAGGGTTGTATCCTATGATTATCCGGTTCCCGGCTGGCAGGCAATGGAAACCACGGAAGCAAAAGGAAGTCACGGCTTCAGCCATACCATTTATCTGTACCAGGTACCCGACTCCATTAAGAAATAGCCTGATTTGAACCCTCTTTTTGATGTGTTGGGCATTGGCCTCAACGCTACCGATACTCTCCTGCTGGTTCCCGAATATCCGGCCTATGCTGGAAAAGTCGCTTTCGAGCGGGAAATGCTCAGTCCGGGCGGCCAGGTAGCAACCGCCATTGTTGCCTGCGCGAAGCTTGGCCTGCGCGCGAAATACATAGGCACGATTGGCGATGACCGGCGCGGGCAGATTCAGCGCGAAAGCCTGGACGGCACCGGCGTGGATACCAGCGGCTTAATTGTCCGGCCAGGATGCCCGAATCAAACCGCTTACATCATCATCGACGAGCGCACGGGCGAACGGACCGTGTTGTGGCGGCGCGAGGACAGCCTCCGTCTTCAGCCGGAGGAGATCGACCCCCGTGAAATTATCCAGAGTCGGCTTCTTCATATTGACGGCTATGATACGGACGCAGCGGCTTTCGCGGCCTGGACAGCCCGAAAGAACGGCGTTCCCGTTTCGTTGGACGTCGATACTGTTTACCCTGGTTTTGAAGCGGTGCTGAAGCATGTGGACTTTCTGGTGGCAGGATCAGGGTGGCCGGCAAAATGGACCGGCGAGGCAGATCCGTTTGCTGCTTTGCGCCGGTTGCAGCGTGAGTATGGCTTGGAGGTGGCCGCCATGACATTGGGCGATCACGGAGCTTTAGCGCTACAAAATCATCAGTGGTTTTACTCCCCCGCTTTTCAGGTTCCCTGCGTTGACACAACGGGCGCGGGCGACGCCTTTCATGGCGCTTTCTGTTATTGCACGGTACGCGGCTTCCCGATGGGGGACGCGCTTGAATTTTCGAACGCCGCCGCCGCGCTGAACTGCACTGCCATCGGAGCGCGCGGTCACATGCCTGTCCTGTCGGAAATAGAATCTTTATTAGCCGGCGCTGGCGCAGGGAAAGTGTTACGTCGCGCGCTGCCTGAGGTGGCCGAGCGTTGCAGGTTGCGGGCTTCAGGGGTAATGGAAGTGAAAGCATGATTCCGCTACGCGCTCTGTTGTACCGGCGCACCACACCGGTGATCACGTTAGCCATCATCGTCGTTAACGTGCTGGCTTTTCTTTATGAGATTGCGCTGCCCTTCTACGTTCGCGACCAGTTCATCGCGCATTATGCCCTGGTGCCTGACCGTCTGGTTCCCTCGTCCCTCGTGACTTCCATGTTCCTGCACGGAGGCTGGCTTCATCTGATCGGCAATATGTGGTTTCTCTGGGTTTTTGGATCGCATGTGGAGGAAGCTATCGGCTCAGGCAAATATCTGGTGTTTTATTTGCTCAGCGGCGTTGCTTCCGCTCTCGTTCAACTCATGGTCAATCTGGGCAGTCCGGTTCCCACGCTGGGCGCAAGCGGCGCGATTGCGGGCGTGATGGGAGCATTTCTGCTGCTCTATCCCAGGGCTCGCGTGGTCACACTTGTTTTCATCGTGATTTTTATTACGACGGTTGAATTACCGGCAGCGTTCATGCTGATCTACTGGTTTGCGATTCAGTTATTAAGCGGGTTAGGTTCGCTGACGAGCGTATCCCAGGCGCAGGGAATTGCCTGGTTCGCGCATGTCGGCGGGTTTGTAGCCGGTCTCATCCTTGTGCGTATTTTCGCCGGCAACCGTCCGCGCTACTCGTATTAGCTCCATTCATGCACGATCCCAACGAACCATTCGAGGATTTAAGGCCCCTGGACGTGCTGGCGGTCGCGGCGCATCCTGACGATGTGGAGCAGACCTGTGGCGGCACGCTGATTCGTTCGGCGGAGGGCGGCTATCGCACGGGCATTTTGGATTTGACGGCGGGCGATATGGGAAGCCGCGGCACGCCGGAAATTCGCATCGCGGAGTCAAAAGCCGCCGGAGAGAAGATGCTCGTTGCCTGGCGTCAAAACCTGCGCTGGCCCGATGCTAGGCTGGAGAACACGATTACCGCGCGGATGACGCTGGCCGGAGTGATCCGGCGCATTCGTCCGCGCGTGGTGATTCTACCCTATTGGACCGGGCGGCATCCCGATCATTACCGGGCTTGTGAAATCGGTTATGAAGCATGCTTCCTGGCGGGATTGCGCCGTCTCGAGGAGGACACTCCCCCGCACCGGCCCTTCAAGATACTCTACTCGTCGCTCTATGCAAACGTCACGCCGTCGTTTGTGGTTGACATCTCGCGCCAGTTTGAGCGGCGTATGGCTGCCTTGTTCAGCTACGCCTCGCAGTACGGCAATGCGGACACAGCTTCCGATTTGTTTCCTTCGCATGAGGAAGTGAGCCTGCGCCTCGCATCGATCGCTCGTTTCTACGGCAATCTGATCGGCGTGAAATATGGCGAGCCTTTCGTTGTGAAGGAGTCGATCCGGGTAGACGATATCATGGGCATGCCCGTCCGCAGTATTTGATTTGTATTCACATTGGAGAATGGAAAAGATGAAAAGACTTTTGTCGCTGCTGGCGTGCCTGCCGCTTCTTGGGCGGGCGGAAGCGCCTACCCAGCGCTTGAATGACGCCGCCACGGTGCTTTCGGAAATCATGTCGGCGCCGGATAAAGGCATTCCCGCCAACCTGCTGGCCAAGGCGCAGTGCATTGTGGTTGTGCCGGGAATGAAGCAGGCGGCTTTTATTGGCGGCGCAAAGTACGGCAAAGGATTTTTCTCTTGCCGTCGCGGCCCGGACTGGTCGGCTCCGGCATCAGTGCGTGTCGAAGGCGGCAGCGTCGGCTTTCAGATCGGGTTGGTGGAGAGCGATTTGGTGTTGCTGATCATGAATCGAAAGGGAGCGGACCGCCTTCTCTCCACTCGGTTCACGCTCGGAGGCGCGGCGGAAGTAGCGGGAGGTCCGGTAGGCCGCTCCTCCACGGCGCAAACGGACGCCAGTTTTCGGGCTGAAATGCTTTCCTACTCAAGGGCGCGCGGCGTTTTTGCCGGTGTTTCGTTGCAGGGCGCTACCTTGCGCCAGGATGTGAGCGACAATGCCGAGATCTATGGAAGTCCGCTGACCAATAAACAGATTATTCATGGCAGCGTTGCCTGGCCGCAAACCGGCAGCGAGTACCGCAGCGTGCTCGAAAAATACGCGGCGCGAGCACGCCGTCGTCTCAAACACCGCTCGTAAGGGATTCGCAGCCCGCGTTCGATCTGCCCGTAACTTCGCCGTGAATGCGGCAGTCTATGGGCGAGACACTTATCGGAGGCTTTGAGGCGGTTACACCGCTATGCACGTCGCCACAAACATACTCGTCGTCGGCTTTCTTGTGTTCGTGGCGCATGCCTTCACGGGACTTTTCAGCCGCACGCGAGTTCCCGATGTGCTTCTTCTCACAATCATCGGGATACTGTTAGGGCCCGTTCTTCACCAAGTCACTCCCGCTAACTTTGGCGCTATCGGCCCGGTCTTCGCAACAGTCACGCTCGTTATCATCCTGTTCGAAGCGGGGTTAAGTTTGGATCTGACGATCTTGCGCGGCGTTGTCAGGCCGACACTAACGCTCACCTTGACAAACTTCTTAGTCACGATGGTGGCAGTGGGTATTCTTGCTCACTTTCTGCTTGGGATGAACTCACGATTGACGCTGATGCTGGGCGCTATTATCGGTTCCACCTCTCCCGCCGTGATTGTGCCCCTCACGCGGCGGCTGACCATGGCGGAATCCTCAAAGACCATTGTGTTTTTAGAGTCAGCCGTCAGCGATGTGCTGAGCATCGTGGTGGCGATCGGTTTTATGGACAGCTATCGCCTGGGTACGCTGCGGCTCGGGCAAATGGTTGGACAGATTATCGCTACGCTGGTGCTGGCCGGATTAGCGGGAGCAGCCGGCGCGGTTCTCTGGTCCGCGCTGTTGCGGCGCATTCGCGGATTGGAAAACTCAATCTTTACTACTCCCGCCTTCGTATTTGTGTTGTTCGGATGCGTGGAGCTTCTCGGCTTCAGCGGCTACGTTGCCGCTGCTGTTTTTGGAGCGATTCTGGGAAATATCCAGGTTTTTCACGGCATGATGTGGATGCGCCGCTACTTGCCGGATGAGCCGATCACCCTTAACGAGACCGAGCGCATCTTTCTGGGCGAAGCCGTGTTTCTGTTAAAAACGTTTTTCTTCGTCTATGTAGGCGTGTCAATTCAATTTACCGATCTTCGCTTGGTCTATATCGGGCTGGCTCTTACGCTTTTCATTTTCCTGATCCGCATACCCGCCGCCTGGATCGGGCTTGATCGCAGCACGCCCGTTCGCGATGCCTCGCTCGTCGCCATCATGAGTCCCAAAGGATTAGCTGCGGTCGTATTGGCCTCTCTTCCGCTGGAACTGCACCTGAATAGCGGAAAGGAGCTACAGGCAATCACTTATTGCGTCGTTTTCGTGAGCATCGTTCTGACATCCGTGCTTAGCTTCCTGATCGAACGGACCAGACTGGCCGGTCTTTATGCTTACTTCTTCCGGGGCTTCGGCCGCAACACGCCTGTAACTCAACCGTTACTTGATTCGGAGAACAAGCCTTACCAAGTCAAAAGCTGAATTTCGGGTCTTTTGCCTCAACGGCATACCGTTGTTGTGTCAAGAGCGCCTCGGGCGGCATCAGATTCTCATGGCAACGAAGAGGGTGGCTCTGGTGACGGGAGCAAACAAAGGATTAGGTCTTGAAATTGCGAGACAGTTAGCGCAGGAGGGCATCACTGTGGTCCTTGGCGCGCGTGATGAGGAGAAGGCTAAAACCGCGGCTGAAACATTGAAGGGAGCGGGTCTCGATGCGCATCCAGTAAAACTGGATGTCACCAATGCCGAGGACATTGCCAAGCTGCCGCGGTTTTTGCAGGAGCATTTCGGCCAGCTTGACATTCTGGTGAACAATGCGGGCGCGAACTACGATAAAGAAGGCGACATTACCGCCGATACTCTGCGCCGCATGTACGAAACGAACGTGATCGGGCCGTTCGCTCTCACGAAAGCGCTGCTGCCGCTGTTAAAAGCGAGTCCGGCGGGACGGATTGTAAACCAATCCAGCATGTTGGGATCGCTCGCGCTTATGAGCAAAGGCCAGGGCGGAGATTTTATGACGCCCGGATACACCACTTCGAAAGCGGCGCTGAATATGCTAACGGTAGTGACCGCGCAGGAACTGAAGGATACAAAAATAAAGGTTAATGCCGCCCATCCCGGTTGGGTTCAAACCGACATGGGAGGCCGGAACGCCCCGCTCAGCGTGGAAGAAGGCGCTAAAACGGCTGTAGCGTTAGCCACGCTGGATGAAAGCGGACCAACAGGCGCATTTGTGCATAAAGGCAAACCGCTGCCCTGGTAAAGAAGTAGCCGGTTCACTGCCTCTTAAGCGCTGCCGGCACCGCGCATCTCGATACCAGATTCAACCATGAGAACAAAAACTGCCAAAACGATATGCCCGTCTAGGCGGTCAAAATCTCTTCCGCTTTCCGGCGCAATATGAGCCTTTGTTTTCCAACCTGATTAGCGTATTGAAGTCGCTGGTCAGAAACTATAGGTTTTGGTTCGTATCACTTTACGTGGAACGCTACTTCACAACAACCTAAGGTTCACTTTCCGGTTGGGCCGTGATACAGAATCTATCTGGAAGCTTGGCTTCATAACTCGTAAATCCTGGCCGACTACTCGGGGCATGGCGGCATCAACGCGGATCCCAACCGGCTGCCAACCCCATCGGCATCTCTTGGGGATATGCTCCGAATGACCCAGCCGTGAGGCGGGCAGGCAGTTTCGAAAAGTCGATCCTGTACTCGACCTACTCTGACAAGAAGCAAGACAAGTTCCAGGTAGACTGATGACAGAGAAATCGCGGTCTTGCATGCCAATCACAGACAACAAAACTTACGACGTGGTGATCGTCGGTTCCGGAGCGGGAGGCGGGATTGCTGCGCACCTCCTGGCCAATGCCGGTGCAAAGATCTGTATGCTGGAAGCCGGTGGTTGGTACGACTGTACCAGAGATTCCAAGATGTTTCAGTGGGCTTATCAGCTTCCGCATCGTGGTTCTGCCACGCGCGAGATGCCGCTGGGCTTGTTCGATGCCACGCTCTCGGGTGGATGGGAAGTTCCCGGCGAACCGTATGTGAACGCTCCCGGCTCCGAATGGCATTGGTGGCGTGCCCGCATGCTCGGCGGTCGGACCAATCACTACGGCCGTATCTCGCTCCGCATGGGACCTTACGACTTCAAACCTTACAGTCGTGACGGCAAAGGGTTCGATTGGCCCATCAGCTACGAAGATCTCGCTCCTTACTACGACAAAGCGGAAGAGCTGATCGGCGTTTTTGGAACCAACGAAGGAATGGAGAATGCACCCGACGGCAAATTCCAACCGCCGCCGGCTCCGCGTGGCTATGAGCAGGTGCTAAAGCTGGCGGCTGAGAAGCTAAATATCCCGTGCATTCCTTCGCGCCTGGCGATTCTCACCCGTCCCCTGAATGGCCGGCCCGCTTGCCACTACTGCGCTGAGTGTGGACGCTCCTGCGG
>CAXUBB010000015.1:22076-24643 GCA_964249105.1 uncultured Bryobacteraceae bacterium
TTAATTCGCCAGGCGTGCACATTAAGCCGGCGCTCAAGACCGGCAATCTCGAAGTACGAACCAATGCGATGGTCCGCGAAGTGATGCTCGGGTCCGATGGCCTGGCGCGCGGTGTGGCCTACGTCGACAAGAACACGCGCAAGGATGTAGAGGTGCGCGCCAAGATTGTGGTGCTGGCCGCTAGCTGCTGCGAAACGGCTCGCATTCTGCTCAATTCCAGGAGTTCTTCGTTTCCGAATGGTCTCGCTAACTCTTCGGGCCTAGTCGGGCGAGGCATCATGGACACGGTAGGCTCTTCGGTGAGCGGCTACCTTCCCATCCTCCAAGATCTGCCGCCGCATAATGAGGATGGTGTCGGCGGTATGCACGTGTACATGCCGTGGTGGCTTTACAAACAGCAAAAGGCAGGCAAACTTCCTTTTGCTCGCGGGTACCATATTGAGCTGGGCGGCGGACGCATGCAGCCCGGCAGCGGTGTGATGGGAGGATATGCAACACAACTGCTGAATGGCGGCTACGGCCTCGAGCTCAAGCAAAAATTGCGTCGGCTCTATGGCGGCGAAGTCCATCTTGCCGGTCGTGGCGAGATGATTCCCAATGCGAATAGCTACTGCGAGATCGATCCGAATGTGGTCGATCAATGGGGCATTCCTGTTCTCCGCTTCCATTTCAAGTGGAGCGAAGACGAACTGCAGCAAGCCCGTCACATGCAGAAAACCTTCCAAGAACTGATTGAGACGGCGGGCGGTATGGTGACCGAGAGTGCCGGGGCGGAAAGGAATTGGGGGATCCGTCGCGGAGGTGACGTGAAGCACGAAGTGGGCTCTACGCGCATGGGCAGCAACCCGAAGGAATCGGTCCTCAATCAGCATTGCCAAGCCTGGGATGTGAAGAACCTCTTCGTCACCGATGCAGCGCCCTTTGTCAGCAATGCCGATAAAAATCCGACGCTCATCCATTACGGCGTTGGGCTGGCGAACGACCGACTACATCGTGGATCAGGTACGAAAGCTGAATGTAAAGGTCTAAGCAGCGGCCTACCGTATGTGGTGACGTGCGGCTCCGATTCCGGATGGAAAGCGTTTGTCACTATGCGACACACCATTTTATTGGGCGAACCACAGCCTGCGAGGTTGCTGATGAAATAAAAAGCAAGGAAGGCTGATTTCGCTATTCGGGTCCGCTCCATGCTTGTGAAGTGGCTGTTTAAGCAGCCGTCACCTGTTCGTAGATCGCGAGTAACGGCGGCGTGTTTAGTTTCCGATTTGCTCCTGCGCCGTCGGCTATCCGGTGGTTGAGAACCGAAAACAGCGCTCACGGAAAGTATCGGAAACTTGTTTGAACAGCTTGCTAAACCGGTAGAGGAACAACAAGTATAGAAACTGCGCGAATCGTGCTCACGGTTGAGATTTACTTAAAGACTGAGCGGAGGCCGAGATGCTTCAAGAACGGATCGAAATCGCGGTCATTGTGCAACAACTTATAGTCATGCTCGATGCAGTGGGTTGCAATAACTGAATTAATGGTCTTGCGAACGGTTATTCCCAACTGGCGTAGCATCCGGAAATGCCTCGCTGCTTGAATGGAGGTATCCTGGCCGCTCAAGTTGACCACTGTTAAGGAAGTAAGAAGCTTTCTTGCCCGTTCGAAGTCTCGCTCATCTGCAAAACCCTGCAGTACCTCGGTTAGAATCAAGTCTCCGATCGCTAAAGGTTCGGACCCGAGCAAAGCATCGAGCTTCTCAGTTTGCGGCGTGATCGCTCCTTTGAAATAGTCGATCCATGTGCTGGAATCGACTAGAATCAATCGTCAGCCCTCATCCCGTCAAGGTCTCCCTGCCAGTTCAGCTTGCCGCGCAGTTCTCGAATTTCTGCCTGTTGACGCAGTCGTAGCAGTGTCCGCAGGGCCAATTCGACAGTCTCCCGTTTAGTTTTTAAGCCTGTTGCACGAAGCGCGTCTCGCATCAGCCTATCGTCAATCACGATATTCGTCCTCATCGTGTGTATCTCAATAGGCAATTATACACATTTCGTAGACGTTTCTTGCCAAAATGCTCATACTCAGCAGAAAATGAACAAAAGTTTGCGGCTCCGCACTCTTGGGAGTTTTCAAAGTACATACTTTTCCATCTACTGAGAAGCAGATAGCATTCAATAACTAAGGGATTCCATCACAACAAGAATGATTCTTGTTAAAGCGCAAAATCGATATGTATATAATCGTGACTTGGCTTTCATGAATCTCCCGAATTGAGTGAAGAGGTAGGTTATGGCACAACTTTTTAGACCTAGCTCGAATACTGTTGCAAGAGTTTCCATCGTTGCAGCGATTCTGCTAGCTGCTTCCACGCTTGCCGTGGCTTATATTATCGACCGGGGTCCTTGGATTACCTCCGTTCAGATGGCGCCGGAACAGCCCATCCCGTTTAGCCACAAGCATCATGTGAAGGATGACGGCATCGACTGCCGCTACTGCCACACATCTGTGGAGAATTCAGCGTATGCGGGCATACCGCCCACCGAGACTTGCATGAGCTGCCATTCGCAAATCTGGTCGAACGCCTCGGT
>CAXUBB010000016.1:0-1376 GCA_964249105.1 uncultured Bryobacteraceae bacterium
CGAGACGCGGGAATCGGTTGTTGGGCTCGGAAGTGCCGATTCCGGTTACGTTCAGTGCGTATGAACAGGCGTTGCGCGAGAACTATGTTATTGTTCGCGCCGAAGAGCGCCGGAAACGTATCACGGACACCATGGGGGAACACGTACACCATGATGAAGAACTTCTCCGCACGCTTGTTTACCTAACTGAGTTTCCCTCGGTGATTCGCGGCAGCTTTCATCCGTCTTACCTTGAGCTTCCCCGCGAAATTCTGAGCACGGTGATGCGCCATCATCAACGTTATTTCTCGGTATTGAAACAGGACGGCTCGCTGGCGCCTGAGTTTGTCGCGGTAACGAATACAAATGGTGATCCGGACGGGCTCATTCGAAAGGGAAACGAACGCGTGCTCCGGGCGCGGTTTAATGATGCCCGCTTCTTCTGGGAAGTGGATCAGCGTAAAAAATTGTCCGCCCGTGTGCCGGATCTCGCCAAAGTCACTTTTCAAGCAAAGCTTGGAAGTTACGCGGACAAGACGGAGCGAGTTATTAAATTGGCTGCTGAAATAGCGGGCGCTGTGGGCGCTGATCCCGAAGCCGTTTCTCGCGCCGCTTTGCTCTGCAAGTGCGATCTCACGACTGACATGGTGAAAGAGTTCACGGAACTGCAGGGCGTTGTTGGCGGTTTGTACGCCAGAGCGCAAGGGGAAAGCGAGGCCGTTGCCACGTCCATCTACGACCATTACAAGCCGGTCAGCATGGAAGATTCCATTCCCCGGACGCTCGAAGGGCAAATACTTTCCATTGCTGACAAATTGGACACTCTGCGCGAGTGCTTCAAAATTGGCCTGATTCCAACCGGGTCCAAAGATCCGTTTGCGCTGCGCCGGGCCGCGCAGGGCATTGTCAAAATTTTGTTTGAAGCGCGCCTCCCGCTGCCCCTTATGAAGTGGGCGGAGGATGTTCCCGCGCTGATTCCCTTCCTCAAGGAACGTATTGAGTTTTATCTGCGTGACGTTCTGGGCTTTGCCTATGACGAAGTGAATGCAGTAATGGCCGTGCCGATTGAAACCTTGGCTGATCTGGCTGACCGTGCCGAAGCCATTCATTACGTTCGCCCGACAGAGGATTTCGAGCCGGTAGCGGCCAGCGTCAAACGCATTAAGAATATACTGAAACAAGCAGGTCTTCCGTTTACGAATCAGCCGAATCCCAAGCTGTTATCGGACGGTCCTGAAAAGAATTTGTACGATGCGTTTACGCGCGTCCGTACGCAAACACAAGAGAGTTCCAGCTATCGGGAGAAACTGGCCGCCATGGCTTCGCTTCGTCCGCAGGTGGATCTCTTTTTCGACAAAATTCTTGTGAACGACCCGGACCCGGCGATCCGGCAGAAC
>CAXUBB010000016.1:1386-16519 GCA_964249105.1 uncultured Bryobacteraceae bacterium
CCGTTTGGCTCTTCTTTACAGCCTTTTGACGGAATTTTCGAGTATCGCCGATTTTTCTGAGATTGTAACGGAGGGTGGAAGTGGCATCTGAAACAGCAACATTAGATTTTGAGCAGGAGACAAAACAAGTGACAAAGAAGTACGTTTACTCCTTTGGTGGAGGGACGGCTGACGGCGACGGCAGAATGCGTGACGTCCTGGGCGGAAAGGGCGCGGGGCTTGCGGAGATGAGCAAGGCGGGCGTGCCGGTGCCTCCCGGCTTTACCATTTCAACGGAAGTTTGCAATCTGTTTTTTGAGAACGACAAGCAGGTTCCGACCGAAGTGGATGAGCAGATCCATCAAGCTGTCCAAAAGCTGGAAGAGCAGATGGGCAAAAAATTGGGCGGCGTGGACGATCCTTTGCTGGTAAGCGTGCGGTCGGGCGCGAAGTTTTCCATGCCCGGCATGATGAACACCATTCTGAATCTTGGTTTAAATGATCAGACGACCGAGGGGCTGGTACGGAAGACAGGTAATCCGCGCTTTGCCTACGATTGCTATCGCCGCTTTATTCAGATGTTCGGCGAGGTGGCGCTGCATATCGATATGGAAAAATTTGACCATATCTTTGATGCGCGCAAGGCAAAGGTCAAAGCAAAGCTCGATACCGACCTTAGCGCCGATGATCTGAAAACGATCATTGCCGATTACAAGAAGCTGGTCAAAAAAGAAACGGGTGAAAAGTTTCCGCAGGATGCTTTGCAGCAGCTTCTTCTTTCCCGTGACGCGGTGTTTAACTCCTGGAACACGCCCAAGGCAATTTACTACCGCCGCATGGAAAAGATTCCTGATTCCATCGGTACCGCCGCGAATGTGCAGGCGATGGTGTTCGGAAATATGGGCGATAACTCGGGCACGGGCGTCGGCTTTACGCGTAATCCGTCCACGGGCGAGAAGGTTTTTTATGGCGAGTTCTTAGTGAACGCGCAAGGCGAGGACGTCGTCGCCGGTATCCGCACGCCGCAGCCGATTTCGGAGTTGGAAGGAGTCATGCCCGAAGCTTATAACCAGCTTCGCGAAATTACCAGCAATCTCGAAAAGCACTATCGCGATGTGCAGGATTTCGAGTTCACCATTGAAGAAGGCAAACTGTATATGCTGCAAACCCGCAACGGCAAGCGCACCGGCCCGGCGGCTGTTCGCATCGCGGTTGATATGGTTGAAGAAGGTTTAATCAACAAGCAGGAAGCGGTACAGAGAGTCGCGCCGAATCAACTCGATCAACTGCTTCATCCGGTGCTTGACCCTGCAACTCGGAAATCGCTGCAAAAGATTGCCACGGGCTTGCCCGCATCGCCGGGCGCTTCGGTAGGACGCGCCGCGTTTTCTTCCGATGATGCCGTGACGCTTTCGAGCAACGGTCCAGTGGTTCTGGTCCGCAAGGAAACGACGCCGGACGATATTCACGGCATGGACGTATCGAAAGGCATTCTGACGGCAGTAGGCGGTCTGACGAGCCACGCGGCTGTGGTGGCGCGCGGCATGGGCCGTCCCTGCGTGGTCGGCGCTTCTTCGATCTCGGTTGATGACGCTAAAAAGGTCGCTACGATCATTTCCGACGGCAAGAAGCTGGTGGTCAAGGAAGGCGATTGGATTTCGCTCGACGGCAGCACCGGCGAAGTTTACCTGGGCCAGTCCAAAACGAGTGAGCCTGATCCGAAGTCGCACTACTTCGCTACTTTCATGGAATGGTCCGACGAGTTCCGCGGCAACTTTGCCGTGCGCGCCAATGCCGATATTCCTCGTGACGCCACCCAAGCCCGTCTTTTCGGTGCCGAAGGCATTGGTCTTTGCCGCACGGAACATATGTTCTTCGCCGAGGACCGCATTCCCCACATGCAGGCCATGATTCTGGCCCGTGACGAGAAGACCCGCAAGAAGGCCCTCCAAAAACTATTGCCGATGCAGCGCAAGGATTTTGCCGGTTTGTTCCAGGCGATGGACGGATTTCCGGTTGTGATCCGCACGCTGGACCCGCCGCTGCATGAGTTTCTGCCCAAGCGCGAGAACCTGATGGTGGATATTACGAAGCTTCCGCATGCAACGCCGCGTGAAAAGAAGGAGTTGTCAACCACCTACGGCGTGACCGTGGGCGAACTGAAGAAGCATTTGCCTGAATTGCTGCACCGGGTGGAAGAATTGCATGAGTTCAACCCCATGCTGGGCCATCGCGGTTGCCGCCTTGGCATCACCTATCCGGAAATAACGGAGATGCAGGCGCGCGCCATTTTCGAAGCTGCCGTGCAGGTGGCGAAGAAGGGCGTAAAGGTCATTCCGGAGGTCATGATTCCATTGATCGGCGGCGTGAAGGAACTAGAGAATCAAAAGGCGCTGGTCGTGAAGGTGGCCGAAGAGGTACTAGGGGCTGCTGGCATGCAGGATCTCAAGTACTATGTCGGCACCATGATCGAGATTCCCAGGGCGGCGCTAACGGCGGATGAAGTGGCTCGGGAAGCGGAGTTCTTCTCGTTTGGCACGAACGATCTTACACAGACTACGATGGGGCTGTCGCGTGACGATTACACGAAGTTCTCCCGGCAGTACGAAGATCTGAAAATCTTCAAGGCAGATCCGTTCGCGGTGCTGGATCAGGAGGGCGTGGGCAAGGTGGTCGAGATGGCTGTAAAGCTGGGCCGCAAGACTCGCCCGGATCTCGAAGTCGGTATCTGCGGCGAACACGGTGGCGAACCCAGTTCTGTGGAGTTCTGTTACCGGATCGGCATGAATTATGTTTCGTGCTCGCCCTACCGTGTGCCGATTGCCCGTCTCGCGGCAGCGCAGGCAGCGATTGCTCGTGAAGGCGACCGCTCGGAACAGCAGCGGACGGCGTAAAAACGAAAGCGGCATAGTGCTGAACTAAGCCGCTCATTTATTTACGCTTTCAAACCAGAGTATTTACGTGAGGTAGTCGTAATCTGCATGGGTTCCGATCCAAAACCAATGAATAGTATCTTGCTGCATCAGACCAAGAGCACGGTAGTGTGAGCCAATTCGGATGGAGTATGTGTTTTCCCGGCCGCTTAGCTTTTTGAACTGCAAACTTCTGTGATGAGGATTGCTTTTGAACTGCCTATAAGCCATACGAGCTTGATCTTGCACTGCTTTGGGCAGGTTTGCAAATCTCTTCCAAAACTGCTCCGTAGTTCTCGAAAGAATCAAAGTACATCTTCAATGGGACGGGTTTTCCCTTGCACTATCTCATCCTCCGCTTGCGCAATAAGCCTTGACAATTTGTCTGGATTTTGTTTGAAACTCCGTTCCCAAGCTTCATCCTCAAGGCTTTCCAGGATTTGTGAAGCGATTGCATCCTGGGTATCGGATGATTGTTCTTCCAACTGCTGCAAAGCTTTTTCCAAAAGCGCTGTCATTGTACACAATCTATCAAAGCTGACTCAGTAGTGCTCTGCTAGGTAGTGTCCTAAAGTTGCGTTGAAGAAATTCTTGCCCCTAAACAGCAAGCCGTTGCTTTCATGGTAGCGTGGTGCATGGCCAAGCGACTCATGCAGCAAGACCTCAAAGCCCGTCACTGTCTTCTTTCGCAAGCCGACCTTTTACTTGCCTTGGCTCGTTAGCGCCATCGAAGCGATACGCTGGTCTCTGGCTGGTATGCGGCAGTTCCTACGTGCTTTCCTTGTTTTCATCACTTTCAGCATAATTGCCGTGATATGTATCAATAGCCAATGGAAATGGCTGGATATTGCAATTTTTGGATGCTGCTGGGCAGGCTTTCTATTTCTTTCAATAGTGGTGTTGCGACGCTCATTGAGGCTCAAAACTGAAAATCCTCAGTCAAGAAGCTATTTCGGGCAAATAGCAAGCTTGCCGGAAAGTTGGAGACGTTGGATTCTGGACGATAAGGACGACTCCGATCTGCGTCGCCACTGACGTGTCGTATCCCATATCATAGGGCATAAAAGATGTCGGTTGCGCTGGCTGATTTATTGATAAAACTTTCCGATCCTGATGGCTTGATCTAAACGCGTTAAGAAACTTCACGATATCACTTCAACGAAATTTTAGGACACTACCTTCTGCTACCAGATTGGGACGAATGCGGACGGCGTAACAGTTCGCGATACGCGGAAGAAAGAGGCAGACCTTTGCCCCTAATTTTTTCCAAAACTCTTGTCCTCATTCGAGCGATTTCGCGGCGAATAAAAGGAGAAACCATGCTGCTCAACCACCGTCTATAAAAAGAGAGAATCACTTATGGCTCTTAAAGATTTACGACAAAACGAGATGATGTCTCATTTGCTGGATGCGCTGGATAAAGGCCAAGATATCGGGCACTATGGACGGCTAGTCTTCGTGATGGTTGGCCGTTTTTTTGCTTCCGATGATGAGTTGGTGAAACAACTCACGAAGGACAAAGATTGTGATGAGCAAAAAGCCCAGACGCTGATCCGGCAGGTAGAAGCCAAAGGCTATAATCCGCCGAAGCGTGAGCGGATTTTAGAATGGATGGATCAGCAGGAATTTCCGATCTGCCAAGATCCTGAGAATCCGGATGCCTGCAACGTTTATAAGTCGCTGGAATTTCCGGCGGAGATGTATGAAAAGATCTCCTCGTATTACGAGCATGGCGGGGCGGCTTAGCCAGCCCCATTCTTAATCTTAATAAGCAACAGAGCGAACCGTGAAGGTGACCCCGCGCCGGCGATTGACCTCCACTGTTGTAGGTAGATCCAGCAACTCTACTGGAATCACTACCTGCGTCCCGTTCAGTCCGATATACCGGACTTGAGTTCCGCCTTCAAACCAGTAATCGTTGGCCACCCTGCCGTTACCGTCCCGCAACATCAGAATGGTAATCGGGGGTACGGCAGCCGGAGCCGTTCGGGGTGGCGCATATGATAAGGGTGCGCGTGGCGCAAAGCCGTACGGATTGGCGGGAACCGGGGCGGATGGATAGTAGTAGGGGGTGGCTGTAGCCGGCTGCGGCACGCCGAGATCATCCATGATCTTCAAAGTGAGACGCGTCTCCGCTTTCAGAACAGGACGCGGCCCGCGTCGCGGCAGATTAATAAGATCAATGGGCCACAAGACAGGAATCGACCACTCGATAGCGTCGCGCACCGGATGGCCCTTACCGTGAATCCGCCCTTGTTTATCCACCGGATATTTCGGCACACTTATAACTTTGGCCGCAACTGGCAATACCTGATCGGGCGGGATCACCATACGGTCGAACTTCAACTCCATCCAGCCTTTGCCGACCAGGTGGCCGGGATCTTTGTACTCTTCAAACCGGCCTATCAGATAGCTGCCGTAGGGAAACACTGACCGGCCATAAAGTTCCACGTGGCTGACTTGGCACAGGACAGGGTCGCCCACTTCTGTCGTTTTTGACGAAAGCGACGGCTCTGAAACGGTGCATTGAACCAAAGAACCGGCCGGGATGAGCCGCTCACCAGCCCACCCGCTGATCGAGGTGGCGAGAGCAAGGGAGGAAAGAACTGCTAATGAATGTCCTCTCATAGTGAAAACTCCTTATCTCCAGAAAGGAGATCCCCAAAATAGCAAAGTTTTTTGGGGGCAGTAGATTATTAGAAAGGCACTGGAGAATTAAAGTTGCTTCCGCAACCAAGGCACCATTGCTTTGCTAAAGACTGTGGCCGCCCGGTCGGAGTCCCACCAGCGAATGCCGTGACCTGCGCCTTCCACCGGGTACAATTCGCAGCTTGCTCCTATTTTTCGCATCCGGTCGCACATCTGTTTTGATTGTTCAAAAGGCACCAGCATGTCTGATGTCCCGTGGATGAACAAGAACGGCGGCATGTCGCGCCGCACATTTTCAACAGGCGAAAGCTGCGATAATCCCGCCAGAATGAAACTTTCAAAAGGCGATCCCTTGATAGCGTTTTGCATCTGCGCCGAAACATACCTTGAATTTTTGACGAGAGAGACCAGATCGGTTGGCGTATAAATAGCAACAACGGCTTTGACGGCTACGTCGGCTCCGCCTCGCAATACGGCCATAGCTGCAAGTTGACCGCCAGCCGATTCGCCAATCAAGGCGATGCGGTTGGGATCAATGTTGTATTCGTCCGCATGGGCTTTGACGTAGCGAATAGCAGATTGCACGTCATCGATAGCCACTCCAAACTGAGTTACATCTGTCGCTAAGCGATAGTCAATCGAGAACCAGGCAAAACCCGCTTGCGATAAAGGTTCAAAGAGCGGTTGGACATCAATTCGGCGATCCCCCCGGACCCAGCCGCCGCCGTGAACAATGATAGCCGCAGGCGTTTTGATCGGAGATTTAGGAAGACAAGCATCCAAACGTAAACTGATGCCGTTTACCTGTGAGTATTCAACGTCTCTGATCGAGCCGGGCGGGTGAACCTGCGCAAAAGCTGCCGAGGTATTTAGGATCATGAGAAGAGGGAGAGACAAAGCCCAAGAGCGGGCAACCATGTTAGTTAGTTTGATGTTTCACAAAGCTGATGGGTTGCGATGGGTACGCACGGTTTGCCTTCTAACGCTATTTTTGGGCGGCGGTATTGCGGTACAAACGAAGGAAACCGGCAATTTTCGGTTTGCCATTTTGGGCGACCGCACGGGCGAGGCATTTCCAGGCGCTTATGGGGAGGCTTGGAAGGAAACGGCTGCGGATCATCCTGATTTCGTGATCAACGTCGGCGATACGATCCAGGGCGGCCACGATGAGACGCTCGACTCCGAGTGGGGGCATATTAAGGAACTGTTAGCGCCTTACCGGAAATATAAATTCTTCTACGTTCCTGGAAACCATGATGTCTGGTCGCTTGCTTCCGCCCAGGCGTTTGAAAAGTACACGGGCCGCCCTTTGCATTACAGCTTCAATTACGGGCAGGCGCATTTCGTAGTGCTTGATAATAGCCGCTCGGATTCCCTGCCCTTTGAGGAGTTAGCGTTTTTGAAGCGCGATCTCGAAGCGAACGGGAAGCAGAAGCTGAAATTTGTTTTCTTTCACCGGCCTTCCTGGATTTTCAAAGTATTATTGAGAGACTCGGATTTTCCTCTGCACAAGCTTGCCAAGCAGTATGGCGTGCAGTATGTGATTTGCGGCCATATTCACGAGATGCTGCGCTTTGAGTTGGAGGGCGTGACTTATCTCTCGATGGCGAGTTCGGGCGGACATCTGCGCGAGCCGCGCACCTACGAGCGCGGATGGTTTTTTCAACATACGCTTGTGACGGTGCATGAAGATAAAGCGGATTTCGAAATTAAGGAGTTATCCGCTCCGTTTGGCGAGGGGCGAGTGACGAAGCCTGAGAATTGGAATCCGTTGGGGCTGAAGAAGGGCGCGGAGGAAGAGAAGACGCCCACATCAGGCCGCTAACGAAGCAAATCTTCAAGCTGAATCTTTGATTCCGTGCCGGAATCACGGTATTTCACAATAACGGGTGTATAAAGCGAGATGCCCCAATCGGCTCCTAACCCGGAGGTGACCTTGCGGCTGCCTGCGACGACTACGGCTTCTTCGGGAATGATTAACGGCGCATCTTCGCTGGCCCGGTAAACTTGCTCGCGCACCAAGTCATAAACCGGCGTGGAGCGGTTCAAAATAGTGCCAGTTCCCAGAACGGCCCGCCGCTTAACAACTGTGCCTTCATAAACCCCGCAGTTGCCGCCAACCAGGACGTTATCTTCTATGATGACGGGCAATGCTCCAACCGGTTCTAGAACGCCACCGATTTGCGAGGCGGCGGAGATGTGGCAATTTTGACCGATTTGAGCGCAACTCCCGATCAGGGCGTGGGAGTCGATCATAGTCCCATCAGCCACGTATGCACCGACATTAACGTACATGGGAGGCATACAGGTGACGCCCCGGCCTACGTAACAGCCGTCCCTCAAACTGGAGCCTCCAGGCACAATCCGCACGCCATCCGAAACGGTAAGTTGTTTTGTCGGATAGGTTGATTTATCGAAAAATTGTAGCGGGCCGCCGTCACCCATCTCCACGATTCCGCCGATACGGAAGCCGAGCAGGATTCCTTTTTTGACCCACGGATTGACGCGCCAGCCGGTAAGTTGTGACGGGTCGGGTTCGGCGGCCCGGACGGTTCCGCTGTTGAGTAAGTGGCGGAAGTCCGTAAAGAGCTTTAGATGTTCCTCGGAATAGCTCGATGGTTTTTGGTCGAAGAGAGCCTCAATCTCCTCTTTCAAACCTTCACTCCTGCCAGCAAGCCTAATCCTTCCAAGACGTTTTCCATTTTCTTTTGCGAGGCGGGTTGCGGCGGAACGAGCGGCAGACGGTAGACCAGTTCTAGCAGGCCCATGCGCGCCATGGCGAACTTAACAGGACCGGGACTGGTTTCCATGAAGTTGATTTCCATCAGCTCTTGATACGTGTGCTGGATGGCGCGGGCATGGGCGAAGTCTCCTCGCAGGGCGGCATGCGTTAGTTCGGCGAACTCTCCAGGAATTTGATTCGCCACAACAGAGATGACGCCACGTCCGCCTAAAGCGGTCAGCGGGATCGTGATCACGTCATCGCCCGAAAGCACAATAAAATTTTCGGGGACGCGGGCCAGAATGCTTGCCATCTGGCCGATGCTGCCGGAAGCTTCCTTCACTCCGATGATGTTGGGAATTTCGGCCAGACGGACGAGCGTGGCAGGTTCGACGTTCACGGCGGTGCGCGGCTGAACACTGTAAACCACGATGGGCAGGTCCGTCGATTCGGCAAGAGCGCGGTAGTGCCGGTAAAGACCTTCCTGGGTCGGCTTGTTGTAGTAAGGCGTGACGGAAAGAATACCGGAAGCGCCTACTTTCTTCATTTCGGCAATGCGTTCCATTACCTCGCGGGTATCGTAGCCGCCTGCGCCCGCTAATACAGGAACTCGCCCACGGGCTTCTTCCACGGTGATCTCCACAACTCGCCGATGTTCTTCCGGCTTGAGAGTGGGGCTTTCGCCAGTGGTTCCGCAAGGACAGAGGAAATCGATTCCCCCTTCAATCTGCCGGTTGACGAGAGCACGGAGAGCGGCTTCGTCCAGTGAGAAATCCAGGCGAAAGGGGGTAACTAGGGCTGTGCCGCATCCGGTAAACATGTGACTCTCCTTATTTTGAGGTTGTGGCTGGTTCAGGGCCGAATAATATCTCGTCGAAGGTGAAAACGCCTCTCCGATCCTCGATCCATTGTGCCGCTTTCAACGCGCCACGCGCAAATCCTTCGCGATTACGCGCTGTGTGCCGTAAGGTAATCGTATCAGCCGCTGAGTCAAAACCGATTTCATGGGTTCCGGGGTGTTTTCCGGCCCGGTTGGAGGCGATATCAATGGGGCGGTCGAAGCCGCTCTCTCCCATAGTCTTTGTGAGATGAAGCAGGGTTCCCGACGGAGCATCCTTTTTGGCGTCATGGTGAATCTCCCAGGCCCATGCTCCATATGACGGTTCGTCACAAAGAAGTTGGGCCGCGATGCCCACGAGTTTGCGAAAGACGGCGACGCCGACGGAGAAATTAGGACTATACACCAGGCCGGTATTGGCTTCGATGACGGCTTTCCGGACCTCTTCCAAATGCGTGAACCAACCGGTCGTTCCCGCCACGGACGGCACTCCTGCTTCGGCCAGGCGCTGAAGATTCACCGGAGCGGCCTCAGGTGTGGAGAATTCAATAGCAACGTCAATCCCTGCAAAGGCGGCTTTGTTGATGCCGTTTCCATTTACGTTGGTTTGGCCATCAAGCTTGAGCGCCACGTCAAAGTTGTACTCGCCTGCGAGCTGGGCGATCAAACGGCCCATCTTTCCGTAACCAACCAAGGCTAATTTTTTGTTCGGCATTTAAATGGATCAGGCGAAGACGGCGGGGTCAAGTTCGGAGAAAAACTCTTCGTGGAGCGCCGCTACGCAGTCCTTTACGTCGCCATCGGCAATAACAAATCCCAAATTCAGCAGCGACGCGCCTTGCGATATCATGCGAATGTTTTTCTTGCTGAGCACGCGAAAGGCGCGGCCCGCGATTCCCGGTGTGTGGCGGATGTTCTCTCCAACTAAACAGACAATGGCCTGCGACTCTTCCGTGCTTACTTCCGCGAATTCGCGCAGGTCCTGCACAATAACCGGGACATTTTCTTTATTATCCACGGTGAGCGAGACGCTTACTTCGGAGGTGGCTACCATATCAACACTGGTGCGGTGGCGGTCAAACACTTCGAAGATGCGGCGGAGAAAGCCATGCACCATGAGCATTCGCGTGGACCGGATATTAAAGATGGTGATGTCGCGTTTGCAGGAGATGGACTTGACGGCATTTTTGCTGGGGATCGGCTCCGCAGTGATGCGGGTTCCTTCCGCTTCCGGTCGCCGGGAGTTGAGAATGGATACGGGAATATTTTTCTCGATGGCCGGGACAACCGTGGCGGGATGGAGCACTTTAGCCCCAAAATACGCCATTTCCGCTGCTTCCGCAAAGGAGATGCTCTTGACGCGATGACCGCCTGAAATGATGCGCGGATCGGCGGTGAGCATACCGTCCACATCGGTCCAGATCTGGATTTCTTCGGCATCTACTCCGGCTCCGATAATGGAAGCGGAGTAATCGGAACCGCCGCGGCCCAGGGTGGTGGTTTGCCCGTCCTTGGTGCTGCCGATGAAACCGCCCATGACGACTACGCTTTTCTCGGCGGTGGGGCGCACGGTTTGACGCAGCAGTTTATAAGTCTCTTCGAAAAGAGGCTGGGCTTGGGTGAAATGATTGTCGGTCATGACCACGCGTCGGGAATCCACGTGTTGGCTTTTGACGCCTGCCGCTCCCAACGCGAAAGTGACAACGAGACTGGACAGGCGTTCGCCGACGCTGGCAATGGCATCGGTAGAGCGCGGGGAAAGCTCGCCGACCACGGACAGTCCTTTCACTAGTTCTTCCAGCCACTCAAAATGGGTCCGAATATAGCGTTCAAGCTCCGCAGCGGCGCTCCCAGCTAACGGAAGGCCATGAGTCATATGTTGCCCACGCAGGTCATCCACAAGGGCGAGAGCCTGTTCCCGGCGTCCGGCAGCCGCTGTGCGGCCCGCTTCGAGAAGCTTGTTCGTGGTTTTGCCCATGGCGGAGACGACAACAATGGGACGCCGGGGTTCGAAGCGTCCGACGATGCTTACGACGCGGGTGATGGCTTCCTGTGATTCGACGGAGGTTCCGCCGAATTTCATGACGATCATGGGCAAAGCGCTCAGTCGAGCAGACCTTCCGAGATCATCAGCTCGGCGTTGAGAACGGCAGCTCCGGCCGCTCCGCGAATCGTGTTGTGTCCGCAGGCGATGAACTTTATGCCCAGAACGGGGCATTCCCGAACGCGCCCGACCGAGACGGCCATTCCATTTTCCCGGTGAGCATCACGACGGGGCTGCGGACGATCCTGCTGCGGCAAATAGACCACGGGCTGCTTGGGGGCGCTCGGCAGATTTTTCTCCTGCGGAAGTCCGCGAAAGTTGGCTATCGCGTGTTGCACATCTTCGGGCTTTGGATGTTGGGAGAACCCGACGGAAGCAGCCACCATGTGACCATCCACCACGGCGACGCGATTACAATGCGCGCTCACGCTGGCTGCCAGGGGCTTGAATTGTCCGTTCTCGAAATCGCCTAGAATCTTCTGCGTTTCCGTCTGCATTTTTTCTTCTTCGTTTCCGATGAAAGGGACAGCATTGCCCAGAATATCCACCGAAGGAACACCGGGATAACCGGCACCGGACACGGCTTGCATGGTGGACACGAGAACGCGTTCAATGCCGAAAGGCGCGAGCGGCGCCAGGGCCATCGTCAGCACGATCGTGGAGCAGTTTGGATTCGTGACAATCATGCCTTTCCAGCCGCGTGCTTTTCTTTGCGAGGCAATAACGGCCAGATGTCCTGGATTGACTTCCGGCACAAGGAGCGGCACATCGGGTTCCATGCGGTAGTTGCGCGAATTGGAAACGACTACATGGCCGGAACTGGCGAAATCACGCTCGATTTCAGTCGCCACGGAAGCGTCCATGGCGGAAAAGACCAATTGGGGAGCCGCGCCGGGTTTGCAATCCGATACCACAATCTCAGCGGCAGACGCGGGCATTTCTCCTTCCAGCCGCCAGGCTGTTGCGTCCTTCAGCTTCTTGCCTGCCGAGCGGTCGCTGGCCCCCAGCCAAGTGAGTTGGAACCAGGGATGCTCTTGCAAAAAACGGATGAAATGCTGGCCCACCATGCCGGTGCCGCCTAAAACGCCCACTTCGATTGGTTTCATGGTTCAGTAAAGAATAATTTAGTACAGTTGGAAACTCTTAACTTTCTTGCGGTATGTCAACCAATGTGAAACTGCCGGGCGTCGCTGCGCTCACTGCAACGGCTATTTGGTTCAGGTAAAGGCGCACCGCTGGCCACTGGGAATTGCCCAAAACTACGACAGCGATTTTGCGACCTTTTAGATTCTGCTGGTGGGAAAGATTTTTGTCATTCGTGAGCAGAACCTCAAATCCGGCCTCTTCCGCAGCTTTGAGTAGCTCACCGTTTTCCAATCTGTCCCAGCCTAAATCTCTGGCCTCCTGGACTTCATGCTCCGGCAATGCCTTTGCAATGCCTCTGGGCGTTCCGTTATCAAATAGTACCCGCATCAGCGAGATCGCGCTGGGGCATCCAGACTTCGAACAGCAAAGTGTAAGGCGGCCTTGACCTGTTCGGTCGTCACGCCGAACTGTTCTACAATCTCATCAATATCCATGCCTGCTTCGAGGTTTTCAAAGACAGTCTGTACCGGCATCCTGGTTCCTGTGAATACCCATGCTCCGCTTACCTTGCCAGGTATGCTTTCCACCGCCGGACACTGTGACCAATCGAGCATTGCCATACATCGCCTCTAAAATCCATTTTAGGTGAGGAATGCTCTTGCAGAAAACGGATAAAATGCCGGCCACCATGCCGGTGCCGCCTAAAACGCCCACTTCGATTGGTTTCATGATTCAGTTGTCGTTTAGTGTGGCTGAACGCCACTGATTCCTTTAGGATAGTGCGCCTGCTCATCACAATGTCTTGTATGACGGAAGTAGCGTCATTGGGCTCTACCTAAAATCAGCAAACATCAATAACGCCATCAGAAAAGGCTTCAAGGCGGGCGGTCGAGGATGGTTTTTCAGGCATCGGAATCGGTATTCAGATTTTAGGTAATGTGAATGGACGGAATGGAATCGATAAAAGCAATCGTTACCGAGAGAGTTCATCCGCGCACCGTCGATTTGTTGTTGCGGGTGTTGGATTTCGCAGGCACCTTTTTGTTTGGCATGGAGGGCGCTCTCTCCGCCATAGCGGGACACCTCGACTTCTTTGGGGCAATGGTCCTCTCCTTCTGCACCGCATTGGGCGGAGGCATCATACGCGATCTGCTGATTGGCGCCATTCCTCCCGGTTCCATGCGCGACTGGCGTTACGGCGTGACCGCATTCGCCGGCGGCGGCACGGCGGTTTTTTTCTCTCACCTGGTACAGGAGATTCCTTCCTCGCTGCTGTTAACGCTGGATGCGGGCGGACTGGCTCTTTTTGCGGTGGCGGGAGCCACTAAAGCTCTGAGCTACAACATCAATCCATTTCTGGCGATTCTGATGGGCACCATTACCGGAGTAGGAGGAGGCACCGTCAGGGATGTCCTGCTGGCGCGGGTACCGACGGTGCTGCGCGCCGACATTTATGCGACTGCCGCCCTGCTGGGCGCTGGGCTTTTTGTAGGGGGAGTGCATGGGAAGCTGTCTCCCAAATGGGCGGCGATTCTCGGCGCTACGGTCTGCTTTGCCCTGCGCATGGCGGCGGTGTCGCGTCATTGGAGCCTTCCCGCTTTGGGAATGCGCTGATTCGTTACTCTATCGATCAAGCCTATGAATGAATGTCTTCTGTTTGTCAGTCTCGGCAGAGGTATCGAATGGCAAACGACTGGCCGGGGCTTGGCCCTGCTCCTTCTTGCTCTCTCCTTCACGTGGTTTGCCCACTACCTCCTCTACACGCTGATCCGCCGCTTCACAAGGCGGCGCGGACGTTTCCTCGCTGACGCTATCGTGACGCATACCTCGCGCGCTACGCGACTCTTGCTTCTGCTCTTGGCAACGTCAGCGATAGTTCCTGAACTGGCTCTTCCTCCTTGGCCGGCAACGCCTTTGCGCCATATTCTTGAAATCAGCTACATCGCGGCTCTGGCTTGGCTGGTGATTGGGTTGATCGAGGTTTTGAATGCGCTCATCAACCATCGCCTTCCTGAAAACATACAGGACAATGTGCGGGCTCGCCGCACGCGCACGCAGGTGCAGCTTCTCCGTCAAATCGCGGTAGGCTTGATTTTGTTCAGCGCGTTTGCCGCGATCCTGATGACTTTTCCGACCATTCGAAGCGTTGGCACGGGACTGTTTGCCTCTGCCGGACTGGCCGGTTTAGCCGTGGGCATGGCCGCGCGCCCCACTCTCGGCAATTTAATTGCAGGCATTCAAATCGCGCTGACGGAACACATTCGTATTGATGATGCGGTTGTCGTCGAGGGAGAATGGGGCCGGGTCGCGGAAGTAAGCACGACGTACGTAGTTGTGCGGTTATGGGATCTGCGGCATATGATTGTTCCGCTGTCATACTTTATCGAGAAACCGTTCCAGAACTGGACGCGGTATTCCTCGGAATTAATCGGAGCCGTTCTCCTGTACACCGACTTCACGGTGCCGGTTGAGCAGCTTCGGGAAGAGTACGGGCGCATTCTCGAATCTTCGCCGCTCTGGGACGGAAAAATCAGGACGGTTCAGGTGACCGATGTCAAAGAACACACGATGGAACTGCGTTTTCTGATGAGCGCCGCTAATCAGCCGGCAACGTTCGATCTCCGCTGTGATGTCCGTGAGAAGCTAATCGATTATCTTCAGAAACACTATCCTCACGCGCTTCCGCGAGTTCGAACCGCTGTTAGTTTTGAAAAGTAATGCCACCATCACCTATTTACTTCCGCAACGATGCTTCCATAGGCGGACAGCGATATGGCATTCAGATCAATGGCACTGTTTTGCTCCATTCCGTTACTGACAGCGAGAGTTCTTCCCCTCTTGGCTGTTTCGCCCAAAGCGCTTTTCAGTGAAACGGTCTGAGGTTCGGCGCTAAAGTTACACGC
>CAXUBB010000016.1:16529-24491 GCA_964249105.1 uncultured Bryobacteraceae bacterium
ACAACAACGTTGCCGTTGGGAGCCGTTCGTTTCCATGCCAAGACCTGCTCGTTCCCGCTTTCCAACATGCTCATGCTGCCGCTGTGAATGGCAGGATTGCCGCGGCGAAGAGCGATCAAATGTTTATACCAATTCAGCATGGAATCCGGGTCCTTCGACTCTACTTGGACATTGACTTGCTTGTAATCAGAAGCAATGGGCAGCCACGTATGGGGATTGGTGCTGAAGCCAGCCGAGGTTGAACTGTTCCACTGCATGGGAGTGCGCTCCCCGTCGCGGCCCTTCTCCTTCGGCCAACCCGTGATGCCGATGGGATCTTTCACCTGCTCCTTGCTGGTCGGCTCTGTTGTTGTCATCCCGATTTCATCTCCGTAATACATCAGCGCGGTAGATCTTGTCGTGAAAAGGATAGTGGCAAGCATTTTGTTGATAGCTTTGTTGTGCGCACCATCCCCATAGCGAAGGTCAGTACGCGGGTTGTCGTGATTGTCAAAAACAAACAACGGCTGACTACCGTGAATCTTTGTTTCCGCATCATTAATGCGTTTTCGAAATTCCTTGACGTCGAGCTTCGGTTCGAACCCTACTTGCATATCCATCGGCAACTGTAATTCATCGTGCTTCGCGCCGCCGTACCACTTGTCCAATTCCTCCACATTCGGCAGGTAAGTTTCGCCGATTAAGACGCGGTTGCCGGAATAAGCGCTCACCATCGAGCGCATGCGCTGGATCACGCCATGCACTTCAGGCAAATTCTCCTGTAGTTTTGTCATCTGATTGGGATCACCAAACTTGTTGGTGCCGGAAAGGCGCTCTTCGTCCTGCAGGGAGGGGTCTTCAAAAAGCGTAGGAACAGCATCCAGTCGGAATCCGGCCACGCCGCGATCGAGCCAGAAACGCAGCATATTAAACATGGCATTCTCCACTTCCGGATTGCGCCAGTTGAGATCCGGCTGTTGAATGTAGAAGTAGTGGTAATAATACTGATTCCTGGCAGGGGTGAACTGCCAGGCGGAGTGGCCAAAAGTACTCAGCCAATTGTTGGGCGGCTGGCCGGGAGCTTTGCCGTCCTGCCAGATATACCAGTTACTCTTTGGGTTTGTCCTGGAGCTTGAGGATTCGATAAACCAGGGATGCTTATCGGACGTGTGGTTCATGACCGCATCCATGATGATTCCGATGTTGCGCTTCTTCGCTTCGGCCATGAGCCGGTCGAAGTCGGCCAGTGTGCCGTACTGAGGATCAATATTTTGGTAATCGGAGATGTCGTAGCCGAAGTCCACCTGCGGCGACGGGTAAATAGGCGCAATCCAGATCGCATCGACTCCCAACTCTTTCAGGTAATCGAGCCGCTGGGTAATTCCATTCAGATCGCCGGTGCCGTCTCCGTTCGAGTCCTGAAAGCTGCGGGGGTAAACTTCGTAAATGACAGCATGCTTCCACCAGGGATCTGCCATTGTGTCCGCCGTTTGAGCGTAACTCGGATGTTGCGATAGCGACACTGCCATCCACGCGAGGCAACCGAGCAAAGGCCACTGTTTGATCGCTGAAGTCATACAAATCTCCTTTGGTTGTCAGTCGTTTGATGCTCACTTCAGCAGTGCATGGACAAGTTTTTACGAATATCAAATTTGCGCCGTAACTCGCCCGGAACGTTAGCATAAAATCGGACTGTTTATCGATCTGGAGGGACAGCATGAGATTTCAAAGCGAATTACAGAAATCGAAGCAACTTGTTCGTGAGTGGGCGCGCGCTCACTTCTCTGACCAGAAACTGGCGAGCGTCTTCGCCTTCAACGCTGACGGCAAGATGGGCTTTCGAAACCCGTGTGGCTGCCTGATGGGTGTCACATATAGCGACCATCTGCATGTGAATCACGACTGCCAACACGAGCACTATTGGCTGGCATGCCGGGAGGACTTGGCGCAAACCGGTCGCCTCGCATCCCTGTTTTCCTCATCCGGCATGGGGAAGACAGAGAGGGCCTATCATTTTTTGGGCTTCACCGCCGCTTTCAAGAACTGCTTCGGCGACGACGAAGTTCGACGCCGCCGCTTTTCAGCCCTCCTTCGCGCCGAGATGCGCCGCCGCGCAAGACTCAATTCGCTCACTCAAACCCAAGATGAGATAGCAGCATTTAGCGCGGTTTAACAGTCATTGTAGTAGCGTTTGGACAAGCCTTTTATAGATCTCAACTGCCTCAACGAGCTGTGATTTGGGAACACGCTCTTCGGAGGTGTGAGCGACGTGGATACTGCCGGGTCCAATTAGAAAGGGTTGGCCCCAAGCGTCTCCGAAAGCCGGAATATCTGTAGTGAAAGCCACGACTGTGGTGTCGAATCCATCCAGTAAACCGAGATGCACGGCTGGAATAAATAAGGCTTCCTTTGCTTCCGCTTCGGGACTTGCCGCTTTTTCAATCGCTTCGCGCAGATCGGTAACATCGCCGACAACCCGGATAAAGACCTCGGCCATGGCGCTGTCCGGAATGACGTTCGGCGCACGGCCGCCTTGGATCGTTCCGATATTGAGCGTGCTTTTGCCCAGAATCGGATCAGTGGGCAAAGGAACCCGGCGAATTCTTTCGAGGGCATCCAGCAGCTTTTCAATGGCCGACTCGCCTAGTTCGGGGTAGGCAGAGTGCGCCATGCGACCATGCGCCATGACTTCATAACGCAGCGCGCCCTTTGATCCGAGAGCCAGTTTGTTATCAGTGGGCTCGCCATTGATGATGTATTTGCTGCCGCGCGGGGTTTGCGCCGCCATGTGAGCGCCCGCGCTGTTTCGCTCTTCGCCAACGACAAATAAAAGGCCGAAGTTTCTGACGCCCGTATCGAGCAGTTGTTCGGCGGCGGTAATCATCGCGGCAATGATGCCCTTGGTATCACAAGCGCCCCGGCCCCAAATATGATCGTTGTCCTCCCGCGAAGGGAAAAAAGGAGGAACCGTGTCGGTATGAGTCGAGAGCACGACAGTCGGATCTCCGAAATGGACAAAGATGTTGTCGCGATGTTCTTCAACGGGCATGCGCTCCGCTTTTCCTCCGAAGCGGCTTGCCAAGTCTGACAGGAGATGCCAGAGAAAGTCGCCGATCTCGCGCTCGTTGGGGGTGATCGATTCGATGTCGATCAGTTGACGGGTCAGTTCAAATAGCTGCATTCATTAGGCGTTTCGTTGATATGCTTGAATTTTTAGAATAACGGAGCGAACCGTGTCTTCCCTGCCGAAAAGTGTTCAAGCCCAGTCAGGCGCTGCTTCCACGCAAGCGCGGCCGGGTTTGGTGCTGGTGCAACCGAGCTCGTTGGCGCGCAATCTCTGGCTGTTGCGGCGTGCCTTTGTGGCGGCTTATGAGGACAATTGTTTCGGCATTGCCAAGGGCGCGGCTTATTCATTTTTCCTCTCGCTGTTTCCGATTTTAACGACGCTCACCGCCGTTCTGATCCATGTGAACGCGCAATCCGTGGTGCATGTGATTTCAAACGCAGCGCGGGAGATTGTGCCGCCGGGAACGGAAGAGATTATTCTTTCACGGCTGCGGGAAAGAGCCACCAAGCCGATTACGGTGCCGCTGCTGGCGATTGTGCTTTCATTGTGGGCCGGTTCGGGCGCAATGATGAGCCTGATGGAAGGCTTTCAAGCCGCTTACCGGATACCGTCGGGGCGCCCGTTTCTCAAACAGCGGTCCATGGCTATATTCCTGGTTTTGATAGCGGCTCTGCCAGCGGTCGCGGCCTCGTCGCTCATTATCTTCGGCAATCGGATTGAAGCGGCGATTGTGAACGGCATCGGATTGGCGGAGCTAAGCGGGCCGCTGGAGTTCTTGTGGCGATTTGTGCGTTACCTCCTCGCGTTTAGCACGACTGTTCTTGTGACGGGCTTGCTGTATTTCTTCGGGCCGAATCATCGCTCCGAACCGGACCGGTTAAGAGCAAGCATCGGCGCCCGGTTCTGGAGAGTCTGGCCGGGAGCCTGTATCGCCACCGTGTTCTGGCTGCTGGCAACGGCGGGGTTTGCCTGGTATGTCCATCACATAGCGAATTACAACATCTTCTACGGCAGCATCTATACCGTGATTGTGCTGATTATCTGGCTGTATCTCGTGGCTTGCGTGGCATTGCTCGGCTGCGAGTTCAACGCGGAACGGGAGCGCATCTACTGCCTGCCGGCAACGGGCTGACTTCACTTCTCTATACTTGAAAAGTGCCATTTCAACTAGGCATTGATTATCAGCCGCGCGGCGACCAGAGAAATGCCATTGAGCAACTGACGCGCGGCCTTCTGGACGGCGAGCAGGACCAGGTGCTGCTCGGAGTAACAGGTTCGGGGAAGACCTTCACCATGGCTAAAGTGATTGAGGCTTGCAACCGGCCGGCGCTGGTGCTGGCGCATAACAAGACCTTGGCGGCGCAACTCTATCACGAGTTCAAGACGTTCTTTCCCACCAACGCGGTTGAATACTTTGTCAGCTATTACGACTATTATCAGCCGGAAGCATATATACCATCAGGCGATATTTACATCGAAAAGGAAGCGACGATCAACGACGAGTTGGACAAGCTGCGCCTTTCCGCGACTCGCTCCCTGTTTGAGCGGCGGGATTGCGTCATTGTCGCGAGTGTGAGTTGTATCTATGGCCTGGGATCGCCGGAAGCCTATTACGGCATGCTTCTCATGCTGGAGAAAGGACAGCGGATTACCAGAAAGGAACTGCTCGGCAGGCTGGTTGAAATTCTTTACGAGCGCAATGACAGTGATTTCCGGCGCGGCACGTTTCGCGTGCGCGGGGATGTGGTGGAACTGTTCCCTACCTATGACGACAACGCGTATCGGATTGAGCTGTGGGGAGATGAGATTGAGTCGCTGAGCCAGATCGATCCGCTGCTGGGACAAGTAAAGCAGACTTATCAACGATTGCCGATCTATCCGAAGACGCACTACGTCATGGATGCGCCGACGCGTGAACAGGCCATGCGGAGCATTGAAAATGAGCTGCAATGGTGGCACAAGGAGCTGGAAAGCAATAGCAAGCTGATCGAGGCGCAGCGGGTTCATCAGCGCACCATGTTTGATCTGGAGATGATCAAGCAGATCGGCTATTGCCATGGAATTGAAAACTACTCACGGCATTTCTCAGGTCGTTTGCCGGGAGCGGCGCCGCCCACGCTGCTGGATTATCTGCCGAATGATGCCCTGCTGTTTATTGACGAGAGCCACCAGACGGTGCCTCAGCTTCAGGGAATGTATCATGGCGACCGCTCGCGGAAGAATACTCTGGTGGATTATGGGTTCCGGCTCCCTTCGGCGCGCGACAACCGGCCCCTGAACTTTGAGGAGTTTGAACAACGGACTCATCAGGTGATCTATGTTTCGGCCACTCCGGGGCCCTATGAGCTGACGAAATCAGGCGGCGTGGTGGTCGAGCAAATTATCCGGCCCACGGGCTTGATTGACCCGGAAATTGATGTGCGTCCGATCAAGGGGCAGGTGGATGACCTGCTGCATGAGATCCGGCTGCGGGTCGAGCGGAATGAGCGCGTTCTGGTGACCACTCTCACCAAGCGCATGGCCGAAGACCTTTCGGAGTATTACACCGAGGTCGGCGTGAAGTGCGCATACCTGCATTCGGAAGTGAGCACGCTGGACCGGATCAAGATTCTTCGCGATCTGCGCCGGGGAACATATGATGTTTTGATTGGCGTGAACTTACTGCGCGAAGGACTGGATCTGCCCGAAGTAACGCTGGTGGCGATTCTGGACGCCGACAAAGAAGGTTTTCTGCGTTCGAGCGGATCGCTAATTCAAACGATTGGGCGCGCTGCCCGCAATGTCTACGGACGCGCTGTCCTGTATGCCGATGTGATTACCGACAGCATGCGGCGAGCCATGGGCGAAACCGAGCGGCGGCGGGCCATTCAACGGGCGTACAACGAAGCAAATCACATTACACCGCAAACGATCATCAAGCCGATTGACATGAGCCTGGTCGCGGTGGCGGAAGGCGATTATGTAACGGTGCCGCTGGAGGACGAGGCAGAACCGGAAGTGGAACTGACTCCCGAAGAGCGGGATGCTTTGATTGCCGAACTAGAAATGAAAATGCGCGAAGCGGCCAAAATTTTCGAGTTTGAGAAGGCAGCGCAATTCCGGGATCGCATCAAGGCACTGAAAACGGGCGGCATCTATGAAGAAGCAGTTGCAACTCGGCCTGCTGATAGAAGGTAATTCCACCGAGTCCGCCATCCTGCATCTGCCAAAGCTGGCTGAGGAACTCGGTCCTGTGAAGTCTACGGTGCTGCGAGTAGCGCGTCGAGTTTCCAACATGCTGAAGGCAGGCTACGCGGTTGCTGATTATGAGGAGTTGCAGGCAGCAAGCTTGATTTTATTGCGCGCGCCTGATGCTTCGGTGCCTCGCGTCGTGGACGAGCTATGCTCCTCCGAACTGATTTTCAAGGATCTGTCGTTTGTGCTTTGCGAAAGCTGGCTGCCGGTTGACGAGCTGTCCGCCTTAGCCGGCAAAGGCGCTTCCGTGGCTACTTTGATAAATCTACCGACTTATCAGGGAAGCTGGTTTGCCGTGGATGGACAGGCAAAAGCGGTCCGCCAGATTCGCCAGTTTCTCGAACGGAATGAGGTTCGCTCCAGCGAAATTCTTCCGGACAGCAAGCACCTTCTTTTCGCCTCGGAGATTTTGGCGTCTGCTCTTCCGATGCCGCTCCTGGTCACGGCGCAGCAGGCTTTGCGGGCTTCCGGCATCTCAGGCAAAGTGCTTTCCGCATTACTGGAACAGATGACGCAGAGAATGGTGCAGGATTTTCTCAAAGGCGCGCGGGCCTTTTGGGGAGGGCCTCTGACGGAGTCTTCTGAAGAAACGAGCCGAATGTACCTGGACCAGTTGCGCCGAAGCCATCCGGCCATGGCGGCGCTGATTGAGGAGCACCTTCCGTCCGGCAGTCAGATCATGCAGGCGCACCGGCAAGGGACAGAGGAGTTGCAAAGCTTTCAAAAGGCGGCTCCGTAGCTGTCCGCGTTTCCGCAACGCGCATCTGGCACACTCAAGAGCAGGATGGAAAAGCGTTATCGCTGGAAATTACAAAGCCGGGAACTGGTATTGGGAGAACGGACTCTCATCATGGGTGTTCTTAATGTGACGCCCGACTCATTCTCGGATGGCGGAATTTATTCCGATCCAGATCGCGCATTTGCGCGGGCGCTGGAGATGGAAAACGAGGGTACCGACATTTTAGACATAGGCGCGGAATCCACCAGGCCGGGGTCGCAACGCATTTCCGAGGCGGAAGAACTGCGGCGGCTGGTCCCCGTGTTGAAGCGGCTGCGCGGCAAGCTCAATATTCCGATTTCAGTGGACACTTACAAATCGGGCGTCGCTGAGAAAGCATTGGAGCATGGTGCCGAGATCATTAACGATCCGACCGGAGCTTTGCTGGACTTGCAGTTGCCGAAAGTAATCACGAAGTATGACGCGGGGTTGATTATCAACCATATGCGCGGCACGCCCGAGACTTGGGCCAAGCTGTCGCCCATGAAGGACTTGATGCGGTCCATTTCGATTGATCTCGAAGCAGCGCTACATCGCATCCGCCAGGCCCGTGTGGAAAAGCATCAACTGGTGATTGATCCCGGTCTGGGCTTCGGCAAAAGGCGGGAGCAGAATTCGGAAATTATTGCTCAGCTTGGCGTCTTAAAAGCGTTCGATTTGCCGATTGCCATCGGTCCTTCCCGGAAGTCGTTTCTCCGCAAGGAGCAGCCGCAGGACACGGAGTTTGCCACGGCGGGAGCGGTAGCCGCCTGCATTCTGCAGGGAGCGCATATTGTACGGGTGCATGATGTGAAGAATATGAAGATTGTCGCGGAAGTGGCGGACGCGGTCCGGCAATCCGCGAGGATTGAGGAAGAACAGCCCGCGGAGGCAAGGCCGGAGCGGAGGCCCGTGAGCGAAAGAC
>CAXUBB010000017.1:0-24147 GCA_964249105.1 uncultured Bryobacteraceae bacterium
GCCCTGTACTACGGGAGTGTTCTTGAAAACATTTCCTAACTGACGACACGCCCTAAACTTCGGCGAGAATTTATACGGACCGCAGATCTTGAAATGGCTGCGGTGGCAGATCCCCCACTACTATGAAAATACGCCAGACCATTCGCCCACTCCAGCTCACCGATATGCCCGATGTGAAGGCTGTCATCGATTCATGCGGCTTGTTTCCTTCGGAACTGTTAGACGCAATGACGGCAGGTTACTTTAGCGGTGAAGCTTCAGACGACTTTTGGTTGACCTACGATGACGGTAAGCCGATTGCGGTTGCTTATTGCGCGCCTGAACGAATGACCCACGGAACATGGAATTTGTTGTTGATTGCGGTGCATCATGGTTTCCAAGGGAAAGGATATGGGACGGCAATGATGCGCCACGTCGAAGACTCACTAGCCGCACGTGGAAAGCGTCTCTTGCTAGTAGAAACCTCCGGGTTGCCCGATTTTGAGAAAACGCGCCGGTTCTATAAGATGATCGGATACAACGAGGAAGCCAGAATCCGAGACTTTTATCAAGCCGGAGAAGACAAGATCATTTTTCGCAAAGTTCTAGAAAAAGATCGGCAGTGAGATACTCTTATCAGCGCCGCTGACCGAGCCGTAGCCCACTTTCAGGGAGACAATACTCTTACCTTTCACAGGACCTGAACTGTTCTCGTAGTAACTGTGTGGACACACGAAAAAAGCGGCTCCGTGTCGAGGCTTGTTCTTTTATGCCTATTATTTTCCGGGCTGCAGCCGTTTGGCCTGCGCTGCACGGAAAACCGCCGTTTTAGGATTGTTTGCGTTCCATTGCGGCGCTTTGGGGCTGTTTGCTATGTTCAGCAGGGCGAGAGCCACGGCGCGATCTACTTTGGCCATATTTTCGTAATCCACTTTTTGCCATTCGTCGCCTAGCCCGTGATAATCGGGATAGTCAAAAGCGACGCAAAGAGTATGAGCCGGGACGCCCTGTTCCGCCAGCGCTGCGTTGTCGCTTCGCACAAAATAGGCGTCGCTCGCCTCTTTGTTCAAGTAAACGGTAATTCCCATCTGGCGTCCGGCGTTTTGCAGATAGGTCGTTACGTCAGAGTAGTCAAAACCAGTCACGCTGGCGTTATTTAGCTGCTTGCCCTCGGTGGAATCCGTGCGGCCTACCTGCTCCAGATTGATGTCAGCCGCCGTTTTTACTACCGGAAACACTGGATGCTTTCCGTAATAACCGGAACCAATGTCACCGCGTTCCTCGCCGAAGAAAGTCATGAACACAACCGACCGTTTCGGATGCGGATTGAGTTGGGAAAGCGCTCGGGCAATTTCGATCACGGAAACAGTGCCGCTGCCGTCATCATTTGCGCCGTTATAGATATGGTCGTTGGTATTTTGAGGAGATTGCGGCGACATTCCTTTGCCCGTTTCCAAAGTTCCGATGTGATCATAATGAGCCGTCAGCAGCACGCAGGTGTCTTTGAGTTTCGGATCGGAGCCGCGCAGGATGCCAATCACATTCTTCAGGACGACCTTATGATCTTGCGGCGCCGGAACATCAAACGAGACTGTACGGCCATCGGGCGTAATGTTCGGACGGTCGAGCCATTTCTTAAGCTGATCGCTGTCGGCAACCACAATCGGCACAGCCCGATCTTGTATCTGATCAGCGGAGAGCAGCAGCGGGCGGCTGCGCCTTAATCGTCCGATGAGAACTTCAATTTTGGCGTGAGAAGCGCCAACCGCCTCATCAAACGCACGGGATTTGCGAAAGAACTCTTCCCGTTGCGCCTCGGGCACCGGAGTTGAAAACTGTTCGGGAGCAACGATCGCTTTGCCGGTCAGGTCGATTCCCTTGAGAGCATCAGGATCTTTTATTTTGAAGACTAGGACCGGGCAACGCTGGATCTGAGCGGCCTCATTCGCGTTAAAAACAGTGATGGATGGCGCGGGAATCGTGAAGGACTGAGAGCCGTCCTGGGCGGTTATGTCTGATACGACTTTGGGCATCTGCCGGTCAACCATATTCGCCGTTTGAAAATAATCCCTATCGCCGCCAGGCTCCAGGCCTGCCGCGCGGAACTGCGAGGCAATAAACTCCGCCGCGATATCGAGACCAGGCGAAGGAGTGTAGCGCCCTTCCAACGCATCTGAAGACAAAAATGACAAGTCGCCCTTCAAATTGGCCGCGGTGATCGCATTCAGAGCAGATCGGGTCTTGAGCGGTAGAACATTGGAAGCCGTTTGCGGCCCCGCCAGACGCGTTTGACCAAGAATGATTTCCGCTGCAAAAGCGACAACAAAGACGCCAGAAAGCTTAATCCGCATCGTATCCAACGAATTGCGTTAACAACACATTCCCTTTATAGTTCGTTTCCTGGTGGATGCCGATCTTCGAAGAATAATACACAAACGCCGTGGTCTGCTTCAGTTGGGTAAAGAAGCGTTCGCCTTCCGTTTTCGGATCGCCCTCCGCTGCCGCAAGTTTCGTCAGGGTAGCCACCTGTTGCTGCTCCGTTGCTTTAAGGAACAGTTTGTTGTTTAGCGACATGGACAGTTCATTGATGGCTGCCAGGCCCTTGCGCCAGGAAGTTTTTTCCTTCGGATCAAACGCTTCCGCTACTGTCTTATCGATATAAGCGGCGACTCCCGCTTCGTGCGCTCCGGGAGAATGTTCGTCAGCGGGTACGATCAGCTCTGTCAGAGAGTCCAATGTAGCGAATTCATCTTTTGTAAAGAAGAGAGGCGCATTCGGCTCCGCCGCAGGCAGTTGCAGTATAACCGCCGTAGCTGTTAATGTTTTTAGCAGGTCGCGCCGCTTCAACATTAAACTTCTCCTTTTTTCATCTGGTCCGCCAAGTAGTCGCAGGACCGCCAGCCAAGCGCCATGATCGTCCAAGTCGGATTCTGGCACGAAGCCGAGACATGCGTGCTGCCGTCCACCACAAACAAATTTTTCACATCATGCGACTGCTGATACTGGTTGACCACCGAAGTTTTCGGATCATTGCCCATGCGCGCCGTGCCCAGTTCATGAATGGACCAGCCTTCCGGCAGTTCTTTATCCGAGGACGACAGAATTTCAAATTTCGCCGCTTCGAACATTTCCTTGCCGCTCATCGCCATCTCTTTGACCATCTTCAGCTCGTTCTCCCCAAACTTGTAGCTGAAACGAAGAACTGGAATGCCCCAGGCGTCCTTCACTGCCGGGTCAATACCGACCGCATTCTCGTAGCGCGCCAGCACTTCGCCGAAGCCGCCCATAGAGATGACCGCGCCCGCATAGTCGCGGACACGCTTCTTATACTCTTCCCCAAATCCCGGAGTATCAAAAGCAGTGCCAGGAATCATGCCGCAGCCGCTGCCGCCTTCGAAGCCGTAGCCGCGCAGAAAATTAGATTTTCCGCCGCTGAGATTCTGAAAACGCGGAATATAAAACCCGCCCGGACGGCCATCGTCCAGCGTACGCGGATTTCCCACCAGTTCCGGCATGAAACCCGCCACTGACGGTCCCATGACATGTTCGCAGAAGTAGTGCCCGACGACCCCGCTCGAATTGCCGATACCGTTCGGGTGCTGGCTCGATTTGGAAAGCAACATCAGGCGCGTTGATTCGAGCGTGGAAGCCGCCAGAATCACGACCTTGGCTTTGGCCTGATAACTTTTTTTGGAGTCGCTATCCACAAACGAGACGCCCGTGGCCTTGCCCGTGTCGGGATCAACCGTGACTTCGTAAACCGTGGAATTAGCGCGTAGCGTGAGATTACCGGTATCCATGGCGGGACGGATCAAGCCCGTGGGCGAATCGAAAGCGGCGTGAATGTCACACCCGCCAACGTGCCGGTTACAGGCGCCCCGGCCATAGCAGCGGCTGCGGTATTTATTGTGCTTTAGCCCGTCGGTCGTGACGCCCGCGCGATAGGGGGTGAGCGTGCGATCCATGCCTTTTAGCGTGTTTCGCAGGTGCAGTTCCGATTTGGTCAGTTTGACCGGACGCTGGAACTTGCCGTCCGGCAGCCAGGGCAAATTTTCCGGATGCCCGGACACGCCCAGGTACTCATCCACACGGTCGTAATAAGGCGCGATGTCGGCGTAAGAAATAGGCCAGTCTTCCCCGAATCCATCGCGGCTCTTGGCTTTAAAATCATAGTCGGACAGGCGCAGCGCCAAACGCCCCCAAATGGTCGTTTTGCCGCCGAGAGTGCGGGCGCGCACCCAGGCATAACGCGTTCCGGTGTAAGGGTTCTCCTTCTCGTTCACCACCAGGGTCTTGCTGTAATCCGTGCCGCCCCAGCCCTGAATATAAGATTGCACCTGAGTATACGGCGAGTTTTGCGCGTAAGGGGACTTTCGGAAGGTGTACTCATTAGCGGTGATCGCATGGTAATCCGGGGGCATCTTGCCGCGACGCGGGTGATCGTACGGCCATTCCATGGAATGAAGGATTTTGCCGGTGTCCTGATTCTTTCCTGCTTCCAGCAGAAGCACCTTCATGCCCTTGGCTGTCAGCACGTGCGCGGCCATGCCGCCCGCCGCGCCGGACCCCACCACAACAGCATCGTATGTGGTTTTCAGATCGACCTCGCCCGGAGGCGCCCATGGAAATTGTAAAAGCATATACCGCTCCGCAACTTGATTGTATGACGGTGATTCCACGATTTGAGATAGGGTAGATACTTGTAAATCGATAGCAAGTCGATTCCCTGTAGGAGATTTTCGTGTTTGGTTCAGAAGTCCTGGATGTAGCGATCGGCTTAATCCTCATCTTTCTTCTTCTCAGTTTGGTTTGTTCCTCCATTCGAGAAGCATTCGAGACCGTTCTTCGCCACCGTTCGTCAGACCTCGAACGCGGCATCCGGGAGATGTTTGGAGACAGAACGCAGACAGGAATGGTGGCGGATTTTTACCGGCATCCTTTGATTGAGGCGCTGTCCCGGGGCGACTACGTGCCAGGTAAAACGAGGAATCTCCCCTCCTATATTCCGGCGCGCACTTTCTCCTTGGCGCTGATGAATTTGCTGATCTCAAAACATGTGCCTCAAGCGGAAAACGCGCAGCACCAAGCGAGCGCGCCGGAAAGGTTTGAGCTTTTCAGCCAAGCCGTGGCCAACATGCCGGGAGATTCTCGCTTGAAAGGAGCCATGCAGCCATTGATTGCCGTATCCAGCGGAGATCTGACGCGTCTGCGCGCTGAAATCGAGCAATGGTTCAACAGCAGCATGGACCGCGTGTCCGGCTGGTACAAAACACGAACGCAAATCATCATTGCGGCGATCGGATTGACGCTGGCGGCGGGCATGAATGTGGATTCGCTTGCCATTGTGCGTTATCTGGATACGAATCAAACCGCGCGGTCCGTGCTGGTGAACCGAGCGGCTCAAGTCCGCAGTGAGGGCGGGGCCAAACCGTCCACTTCCGAACTGATTGATCCAATCGGCTGGATAGAGCGACAGGGCGGCTTGCCGCTGGGCTGGGTCATTCACGAGCAGCCGGGACAGGCAAAGGGCGACTTTGAGCGGGACTGGCGCAGACCTCCGTTAACCCTGAGCAGTTGGCTGGCAAAGATTGGAGGCATTTTCTTTACTGCCTTCGCTCTTTCCCTTGGCGCACCGTTCTGGTTTGATCTGCTGAATCGTTTTATGGTGGTGCGGTCCACCGTGAAGCCGGAAGAGAAAAGTCCCGTAGAGCCAAGCAAAGATCAGGGTGGGAAGTGAACGTGTGAGTGAAATTCTTGTAACAACTTGATCTGACGGACTGAGCCTGCGGGTCATAATTGACGGACATTGGTCACAGTCCGAACTGAGATGCAGTTTCCGGTTGGACGGTCCAGGAGCGATATAACACTCACAAGCTTCTTCTTTGTTCGGCTTCCGATAGAATATGTGGATCTCGATTCGATGTAATTCAGTCGAGCGTCCGGGAAACAGACCAGAAGGAGGTACCGGTGATTTTCAAACCCGCTTTCTTTGTTTTTTGGGTGGCCGCTTCTGTCGCCATAGCCCAAACTAATTTTAAGCAGACTTATTATTTCAGAACTTTTGGCATCGAGGGAGATTCCTCCTTTGAGAGAGCCGGTTTCGAATATGAAAACCGCGCTCTGCCCGGAGCAAACATCAACTTCGATCAACATCGCGCCGCATTCGCCGCCTTTCAGCGCTTGCACAATAGCGCCGCCGGACTGTTCCGCTCGTGGGAGCAGTTAGGGCCGATTAACCCGATCGTCCCTGGACCGGCTACTTATACCGGAAGACCGACCGCGGATTCCGGACGCGCGACAGCGGTTCTGATCTCCCCCGAATGCGGTCCGAAACACTGCCCCATTTTCCTGGGCGCAGCAGGCGGAGGCATTTGGAAAGCCGACAATGCCCTGGCACTGGAGCTGAATTGGAGATCCGTGAATCGCGGTATCCCGACCAATGCTATCGGCTCCCTGGCTTTTGATCCGACAGACAAAACAGGCCGAACCCTCTATGCAGGAACCGGTGAGGCGAATGGTTCCAGCGACTCCGAAGCTGGTCTCGGGATATACAAGTCTATTGATGGCGGCGAGACATGGATCCTGCTCCCCGGCAGTCTGAAAGTAGCGCACGATCGTTCCGTGGCCGGCATTGCCGTCGATCCAGTCAACTCTTTGCATCTTTACATCGGAACGGCTGTTGCCCGTCACGGTTCATCCGCTGTGAACGGCGGCAGATTTACTCCGCCGAACGCTCCGCCGCTCGGCCTGTACGAGTCCTGGAACGGCGGACTGTCCTTCTCACTGATTTTTAGCCTGCCCTCCGATCCTGTCGATTCTTCCACGCCTAATGGGAACGACTTTTTCCGCGGAGGAATCAGTAAAATCGTGATCGATCGCACTGGGCTGGCCAAAGGCGACCCGAGCCGCCTTTATGTGTCGGTTTTCGACTATGGCTTGTATCGGTCCACGCCGGAAAACAAATTCGAACAAATCTTTTCGTCAGCAGGGGGCGGCAGCCCCGGACCGAACTCCGGCAGCTCGCGCACGGAGTTCGCCCTCACTCCAATAGGAACGAAAATCAGGATCTACCTCGCCGACGCCGGTTCCGGTCCAGCCGATTTCTATCGCACGGACGACGGTGCGGCATCAGCGGGCGCTTTACTCAGCGGAGGCGTCAACAGCGGCTGGCAAAAGCTTTCGAACTCAACTCCTGGAACGGCGGGCTTTTCGTCCTACAATTTCTGCGGACAGCAGTGCTCGTATGACATGTTTGTTGCCTCTCCCCCCGGGCATCCGGATACCGTGTGGCTTGGCGGCCAGATCAACTATGACGAGATATTCACTGTGCATCCGTCTTCGAACGGCCGTGCTGTTCTTCGTTCCGTCAACGCCGGTGTGAGTTTCACCGACATGACCAATGACACGCAAGATCCGCCGCTGGGCATGCATCCCGACCAGCACGCTATTGCCTTTACGCCATTTAACCCGGACATCGCATTCGTTGCATCCGACGGCGGCGTGGTCCGTACCAGCGGGCAGTTCTCCGATCAGTCGGCCCAATGCTCAGCTCGCGGCCTCACGGGAACAGATTTGACCGACTGTACCGCTTGGCTGGCTGCCATCCCTTCCCAGCTCTACAGTCTCAATTCGGGCTTGGCTACACTTCAGTTCCAGAGTGTCTCATTTGCTCCCAATAGCGGATTAGGCGAGTTGTTGGGCGGTACGCAAGATAATGGAACGTGGTCGTTCGACGGCAGCGGTAATTGGTTCGAATCGGTGGGAGGTGATGGCGGCTCCTCCGGCTTCAGTCCCGGCCAGTTGAACACTCGCATGCACACCTATACTGGGCCTGAGATCGACGTCAATTTCAACGGAAGCGAACCTCTCGGATGGGACTTCACTGGTGATCCGCTGATTCTGAGCAAGGAGTCCGCATCGTTCTACATTCCTCTCATTTCGGATACAAGCGTCGCGGGAACCTGGTTTGCCGGATTGCAGCATGTCTGGCGCACGCAAGATAATGGCGGGGCGCAGAGTGAACTCGACACGCACTGCAACGAATTCACGGGGGATTTCACCATTACCTGCGGGGATTGGGTTCCGCTCAGTGGTCCGGCCGGATCGGGCAATCCCGGCGACCTCACCAGTTCTCGCTACGGTGGTGATAAGACGGGTTCCTACGTGGTCGCGCTGAGCCGGGCCGCGAACGACTCCTCGACATTATGGGTCGCCACGCGTCTCGGGCGGCTGTTCATTGCGAAAAATGGAGATGCCCCGTCATCATCTGTTCTGTTCAACCGCATTGATACGCTCGCGCAACCGGGAAGATTTATTAGCGGCATTGCCGTCGATCCAGCGAATGCAAATCGGGCCTTCGTTTCGTTCTCCGGCTATAATGCCTACACGCCCAATACCCCGGGGCATATCTTCGAAGTGCGGTACAACCCTGACACGAACCGGGCTGATTGGACCGATTTGAGCGCCAATCTGGGCGATCAACCCATTACGGGGATTGCCTTCGACCAAACGACTGGTCAGCTCTTTGTGGCTACGGACTTCGGAGTTCTGACGCGACCCTCCGGTCTTCCTCTCTGGTTACCGTCCGGACTGAAACTGCCCCTGGTAGCAGTTTATGCATTAGCGCTCAATCCTTCAACTCACGTTCTCTATGCGGCTACGCACGGTCGCGGCATATGGAAATTGAACTTATAGCGCTGAGCGGTGGAGCGGAAATTGAGAAGGAGCAAATTACTCTCCACAGCTATTCCCATACAAAACCAGATTGTGCGTTGCTGACCCGATGCAGGCGATATCGGGACGCCTGTCACTGTAAAGGTTCGCAACGGCACAACCCGCCGCTGCAACTCCTCCTTGTTCGAGGACATGCCTCTTCCATTTGGTCCCGTCCCAACTGTATATGTTGATCCCATACGGCTTGCCCCGGAACCCGACAACGATTTCTTCCTGCCCGTCACCGTCAAGATCAGCGGTTTCTATCGTATGCGCGTCGAGAAGCGTGTCGTCGATCACCTCGCGACGCCATGAATTTGCCACGCCGCGGTAAACGACAACCTGGTTTCCGTGCCAAGGCTCGATGGCCGCCAGGAACCGCTCCTTGCCAAGCGATCCCACGCTGATGTCGCTGGTCCCGCTTTTAGGCGGCGGCTCAGGGTTTCCTTCCGCGATCTTCGTTCGGGACCATTTGCCGTCCAGGCCAAATCGGTAAAGATGAATTCCTCCGAAGCCGCCGATTAAAATCGCTTCCCGCCCGTTGTGGTCCCAGTCCGTGACAAAGATTCCGTGGACAATGCCTTCTTCCGCCTCCCCGATCAGCCGCCGTTTCCATTCGCCGGGGCGGTAGTAAACAAGTGGCACATGGCCGTGGTAGTCAGGAGCCTGGGCGTTCGCGTTTGTCAACGGCACATTGATAAGGACTTTATTCTTGCTTCCGTCCACATCAGCCCAGCGCAAGCGATGAGAGGTCGGAAGCCGGTCTATCTCGGTCGCTCTCCAAGGCTTTCGTGGATCCCCCTCGGCCGTCAACACCGAAACGATTCCTAAACTTTCATGAGGACGCATCGAGAACTCATACGCAACAGCAACCGTCGGGATGGTGAGCGCGCCTTGGTTCCAGCAAGCAGCATTGATCATATGCGGAAGGCCCCTCGCCATCACATGGCGTTCCCAAGTGGGGTTTTCAAACCACAACAGGTCGGGCATACCGCTTGCCAAGGCGATCAGATCCGGCTTTCCATCGCCGTTTACGTCACAAGCGGTCACTTGATAGCCGCCGAGGAGGTCATCGGCTAGGGTGCGCTTTTGGAAGTGCGGCGAATATGGCGCAAAGAACCCGCTTAAGAGCAGGTAAGCCAGTGTCCGCATAGCTGATTACCGCTCGCTTTCCGCTTCGGCCTGTTTTTCCCTGATATGTACTTCCTGCCCGTTCACCAAAGAATCGGGAGGGTCGGCGATCACCGCCGTATCTTCCTTCAGACCGGACAGCACCTCGACCGTGCTTCCAAAATCCCGTCCGAGGGTAACCGGTATTAAAGCCGCGCGACTCCCGCCGATGACGACCGGCACGCGCAGACCTTCGGATCGAAAGACCAGGGACGCGGAAGGAATAATCAGCGTGGAACTTTGGGCCTTTATCTTGAAATGCACTTCGCTGTAAGCGCCCGGCAGCAGCAGCCCCGTGTTGTTCACCACGTCTATTTCGACCAGCAGAGTGCGGGTAGCTTGATCCATGGAATCCGCCGTGCGGACCAGCGTGCCTCCAAACCGGCGGCCCGGCAACTCGGGAAGAGTCAAGTCGGCTTTTAATCCGGGAACCGTCATATGTGAATACGTCTGCGGCACACTCACGAAGACGCGCAGCTTACGAATCGCGGCAATGTGGAACAGCTCTCGATTGGCGCTTGACGACGAACCGGAGGAGATGAGTTGGCCGACATCGGTATTGCGCGCGGTAATCACGCCGTCAAAGGGAGCATAGATTTTTTCGAAAGCAACCATCTGCTCCACGCGGTTGACGTTCGCCTGCGCGGACTTCACGCCCGAGCCGCGGGCCGCCGCATTCTGAACCGCGGTATCCACATCCTGCTTGGCAATCGAATCCTGCTTGAGAAGGGCATTGTATCGCTCCGCCGTAATTTGGGCCAGCTTCAAGTTCGCTTCGGCGGTGCTCAGATCCTCGCGGGCTTGCCGCAATTGTTGATCGACTTCCGGGCTCTCGATCTCAGCCAGTAATTGACCGGTTCGCACATGAGAGCCGATATCGAAGTACCAACGTTTCAAATAGCCGCTTGTGCGCGCGTAGATCGGCGCGTCAATAAATGCCTGGATATTGCCGGGCAGAATCACTTCCTCGGCAGGGGCCTGACGCTTCGGGTGTATCACGGTAACGACCGGCACGGCGGCCACGTTCGCCTGTCGCTGCAGGATCTGGCGCGCGCGCAGGCGGGGGATAATGCCGGAAACGATGAGCGTCGCCGCGATCGCAAGAACCACAACCAAGCCGGCCATGACGCGAAATTTGGACATGCTGTTTATGCGCCCCTTCGTCTGCCGTGCAGCAGGCTGAAAAAAGTGGGCACGAAGAAGAGCGTAGCCACCGTTGCGAACAGCAGGCCGCCGATCACGGCGCGTCCCAGCGGCGCATTCTGCTCGCTGCCTTCGCCCAGGCCTAGCGCCATCGGAAGCATGCCGATCATCATGGCAAGCGCCGTCATTAAAACCGGGCGGAAGCGGGTGAAACCGGCCAATAAAGCGGCATCGGCGGCGCTGTCCACGTCCGGAAGCTGTTCTTTCGCAAAGCTGACGACGAGAATACTGTTAGCCGTCGCCACGCCCATGCACATAATCGATCCGGTAAGCGCCGGAACGCTGAGAGTGGTATGCGTCAAAAACAAAAGCCAAACGATGCCGGCCAGGGCAGCCGGAAGCGCCGAGACAATGATAAACGGATCGAGCCACGACTGAAAATTAAGCACGATCAGCATGTAAACCAGAACGATGGAGAAGGCCAAGCCGCCCAGTAGACCCTCGAATGAGGAGCGCATGGTTTCCGTTTGCCCCCGGACCACCACCCGCGAGCCGCGCGCCAGTTTTTTTGTGTTTTGATTGACTATGCGCTCGATCTCGGCGGAAACGCTTCCTAGATCAGCTCCTTCCACATTGCCGTAAATGTCGATTACCGGCGCAATCGCATAGTGAGAAACGGACGCCAGACCGGTTCCCCGTTGAATGGAGGCCAGATTCGCCAGGATCTGCGGCGCGCCGCCCGAGGATGTCATGGGTATGTTTCGCAGGTCTCCCAGTGAATTGACGTCGTATTGCGGCGATTCCGCGGCGATGTTATAACTCACTCCCGTCTTCGGATTTAACCAGAAGGTGGGGGACGTTTGAAAACTTCCGCTCAGCGAAATCAGCACATTGCCGGCGACGTCGCGAGCCGAGTAGCCAACTTCCTGCGCCTTGGTGCGGTTGATGTTTACAAAGAGCTTCGGCTGGTTGAAGGGCTGCTGAATGCGAAGATCCGTGGTGCCCGGTATGAATTTAATCTGTTCCAGCAGGCGGTCCGCGAAATCACGGTTCGCCTCCAGGTTTGCTCCCAGAATTTGAACATCAATCGGCGCGGGCAGGCCGAAGTTCAGAATCTGGCTGACCAGATCGGCGGGCAGAAAATAAAACAGCACGGAAGAAAACCGCGGGAACAATTTCGTCCGCAACTCCCTCGCATACTCAGCGCTGGGCCGATGCTCCGGGGTCAGGGAAATCAGGACATCGGCATCCGCCGGGCCGATGGTGCCGCTATTGTTGTAGGAAGTATTGATACCGCTGTAGGGAAGACCGATATTATCCAAAATATTGACCAGCTCACGCGCCGGTATAATCTGGCGAATTTGGTTTTCGACAAGGTCGCAGAGTTTGGCGGTTTCCTCAATGCGCGTGCCGGTGCGCGTGCGGACGTGCAGCCGGAGCTGGCCGCTGTCGGAAACGGGGAAGAAGTCCTGGCCAAGCCAGGGAATCAGTCCTAGCGACAATAAACAGGCCAGCAGGAATCCGCTAACAAACATGCGCTGATGCCGAAGGCAAGTTCCAAGCAGGGATCGGTAGGCGCCGCGTATTTTTTCGAAGTTCCGTTCAAAAATAAGCTGCATGCGCACAAACGGATTCCGGGGATTGGCATGCGACACGGCTTCATGGTGGGAATGACCTCGCAGCAGGTACTTCGCCATCGTCGGAACAATGGTTCGGGACAGGATATAGGAGGCGATCATGGCGAACGAGACGGCCTCCGCCAGCGGCACAAACAGATACCGGGCCACGCCGGTGAGAAAGAACATCGGCACAAACACAATGCAGATGCAAAGAGTGGAGACGAAAGCGGGAATTGCAATCTGAGCCGCGCCATCCAGAATCGCCTGTTCGATTTCCTTGCCCATTTCGAAGTTGCGGTTGATGTTCTCAATTTCAACGGTGGCGTCATCCACGAGAATGCCGACCGCCAGCGCCATCCCGCCGAGCGTCATGATGTTGATGGTTTCCCCCAGGGCGCTTAAGGCGAACAGCGAGCAAAGAATCGAGAGCGGTATGGAAACCGCGATAATCACCGTGCTCCGCCAACTGCCCAGAAATACCAGGATCATGATGGCCGTCAGGCAGGCCGCAATCAGCGCTTCCCGAAGCACGGCGTTAATGGAAGCGCGCACGAACGCAGACTGATCGCCGATGGGGGTAATCCGCAACTCCGGCGGCAACGTGGCGGCCACGACCGGCAGCAGTTTACGGACACCCGCGATGATATCCAAAGTTGAAACATCGCCGGACTTGAGAATCGTCATCAGCGAGCCGCGCTGACCATTTGAGCGCACGATATTGGTTTGCGGCGGATAGCCGTCGCGCACATGCGCCACATCGCGCACGTAGATGGTGGTGCCGTGCTCTGTTTTTATGGGCAGGTCATTCAGTTCCGCCACGGAGCGCGGACTGCCATTGATCTCGACATCGTATTCCAGCGATCCAATTTTTGATGTGCCTCCCGGCAGAATCAGGTTCTGATTGGCAATGGCGTTGGTGACATCCGTCGGGCTCAACCCTTTTGATTGCAAGTCCTCCGTATTCAGATCGACCATAATTTGGCGCTGCTTGCCACCATAGGAGTTCGGAATCGCGATTCCGGGCACCGTCACTAATTGGGTGCGGATGAAATTCGAGCCGAGATCATAAAGCTGCTGCTCGCTTAATCCCTGCCCCGAAAGAGCGAGTTGCAGGATCGGCACGGTGGAAGCGTTATAGCTCAGTATCAGCGGAGGCGTTGTTCCCGGCGGAAGTTGTTTTAATTGCGACTGCGAAATGGCGGTGACCTGCGCCAGCGCCGTATTGATGTTCGCGTGCGGTTGAAAAAACACTTTCTCGACCGCGATCCCGTTCATCGACTGCGACTCGATATGCTCGATATTGTTCACCGTGGTCGTTATGGCGCGTTCGGAAAAGTACACAATCCGGTCTGAGATGTCCTGCGCGGACAGGCCTGCGTACTGCCAGACAATGCTGACCACGGGGATATCAATGTTAGGGAAAATATCAACCGGCGTCCGTGAGATGACCACGGGCGCCAGGATCAGCAGCATGAGCGACAACACGACGAACGTATAGGGCCTTTGCAGGGCCAGACGAACGATCCACATAGCGAAACTTAATTATCGGATAGCGGACGTTAACTCTCAGTAACAATGTTCACCGCTGTGAGATCAATAAAGTCGTTATTTGGCAAAAAGGAGAACATTCTGTATGAGATCGGTATTTCTGCTGGGCCGGGTCATCTTTGGCGGTTTTTTCTTGTACAACGGCATCAACCATTTCAAGCAACGTGAAGCCATGAAGCAGTACACCCAGTTTAAAGGCATTCCCAAGCCGGATTTGGCCGTCACGGGTTCCGGCGCCGGCATGGCGCTGGGAGGAGCCAGCATCATTTTAGGCGTGCAGCCGAAGCTGGGCGCTGCCGCGATAGCTGGTTTTCTGGCTGTCGCTTCTCCCGCCATGCATGATTTCTGGAATGCCGACGAGTCCAGCAAGCAAGGCGAGCTGATCAATTTCAGCAAGAATATGGCTTTGTTGGGCGCCGCGCTGGTTTTGATGAGCGTGGAAGAACCTTGGCCGGCTTCGCTGGGATAAACACCTGATTCCCTTTGCCCGTCAAATTTTTTCTTCACTAACGCCGGGCCGCTGAAACCGGAATAAAATATGACACTAGTGGAGGCGGCATGACGAACGTTATTACGATTGAGCGCGAATATGGCTCCGGCGCGGGAGCGATTGCGAGAAGTTTGGCCAATCAGCTTGGCTGGTCACTTTGGGACCGTGAGCTTTGCGCCGAGATTGCCAAGCGGTTGAACACCGATGTGGAGACGGTTGCGAGCCGGGAGGAGCGGCTCGATCCAACCTTCTACCGTTTAGTCAAGGTATTCATGCGAGGAAGCTTCGAGGAGAGCTATGGCGGCAGGGGCCTTCCTTTACTCGATGCCGAACACCTTGCCGAATTCTTTGAAAAAATCATTTCGGATGTTGCATCGCGCGGCAATTGCGTCATTGTCGGGCGCGCCGCGCCCTGGTTCCTGCGGGACCGGCCCAATACGCTGAGCGTCTTTTTGTATGCGCCTCATGAAGACAAGGTCAGGCGCGTCATGGGACAGAGTAAAAGCCGGGAAGAGGCCGAACACCTGGTGGAAGAAATCGACAGGGAGCGCGCCGCCTTTGTCAAAAAGTACTATGGAAAGACTTGGCCCACGCGCGAGCTTTATCATCTGATGCTCAATACAAAGATCGGCAATGATAACGTGATCAGAATGATCCTTGCCGAAATAGATCTTCTCGACAAGCGTAGTGTAGCCACTGCATGATTGCCCAGCCGCGACGCCTCATGCTGGTGGTAAGCAAACGACTGCCGGGCATCACGATTTACGACGCCGATACGCATGAGTCAATCGGCAGCGCGGCTATGGAAGTCAGCCCGCACGAAGCAATTTTCTCTTCTGACGGCCAGTACGCTTACGTGCCGATCTATGGCGATTCAGGCGTCGGCAAACCCGGTACGGACGGACATACCCTGCATTTTGTGCGCGCTTCGGACTGCCGGGTCATTGGGTCGCTCGACACGGCACAGTACAAGCGTCCGCACAGCATTGTTGTCGGGCACGGAAGCGGATTGCTTTACATCACAGCCGAGATCGCGGAATCAGTGATCGTCGTTGATCCGAAACAGCAGCGGATCGCCGGAACGATCCCGACGGGGTCGAATACGTCGCACATGATCGCGGTCACTCGCGATGAAACGAGGGCGTATGTGAGCAATGTGCGGGAGAAAACGGTTTCGGTGCTGGATCTGCCGGGCCGCAAACTGATCGACACGATTGCCACGGAGGGAGAAAACCAGCGCATGACGCTGAGTCCCGATGAGCGCTGGTTTGTCACCAATCTGGGGCCGGCAAACAAGATAGCGTTCTATCGAACTTCGGATCACGAACTGGACTTCGTAGTTCCGGTGAATGGAATTCCCTTTGTTTCCAAATTCAGTGCCGATGGAAAGTTCCTTTACACAGCGGGTTTCGCGGAGCAGCGCCGCAATGCCGCCTGGAAGATCGATGTGGCGCAACGCACGATAGCAGCAAGCCTTTCAGATGACTTGGGCGAAGATGTCGGCTCCCTGGAAGTAAACCCGTTTACGGAAACCGTTTACATCAGTGATCAGCCCACCAATAAGATCAGTGAGATCCATCCCGGAACCTGGCAAGTAGTAAAAACAATCGCAACGGAAAAATCGCCTGACGCCATGGCGTTCGCCATCGTGCCCTAAGGAATCGGCCTTTCACCAACAGATCTGGAGGATCATAACGAGTTGAAGAAGCGATGCGTATTTTGTTCAGCGCTTGCTGCTTGCTTTCTGCTGCCCGGGATTTCGGCTGCGGAAACAATGTTTCCGCTGACGCGTTATCCAAGCGCCAGCGCCGACTGTATCGCCTTTGTCGCGCAGGACCAACTCTGGGTTGTAGACCGACGAGGAGGAATGGCCAAGGAGCTTACGCATGGAGATTTGCAGGTCCTTATGCCGCGGTTTTCTCCCGATGGGCGCTGGCTTGCCTTTACAGGGCGGAGCCGGGGCGGGCAGGATGTGTACGTTCTGCCCGCGAGCGGCGGTGAGCCGCAACAGCTCACCTTTGAAGCAGCCGCGAGCAGGCAAGGCGCGCTTGTGCTTACCTGGACGCCGGATTCCCAATCGATTGCCTTTCTGTCGCAGCGCATGGCTTGGAATAGCAAGATCTTTCAGGCTTTTCTGGTTCCTCGAACAGGCGGCCTTCCCCAACGATTGCCTTTGGACAGCGCAGGTCTGATGAGCTATGAGCCGGGCGGCAAAACCATTGCATACAACCGCATCTTTCGCAATTTCGATTCGAGAAAGCGCTACGTTGGCGGCCAAGCACAGGACATTTACACCTACAACTTTCAAACCAAGCGCCTCCACCGCATCACGGACTGGAAGGGCACGGATACCGCGCCCATGTGGTTTGGGCGCAAAATTTATTTTCTATCTGATCGCTCCCCGGATTGGCGTGTGAACCTCTGGGCGTATGACCTGCATTCCAAACAGTTCCACCAAGTGACGCACTTCACTGATTACGATATCGACTTTCCCTGCTTGGGCGGGGGCGCCATCACTTTTCAGCAAGGCGGGCGCCTTTACGAAGTAAGCCTGCCGTCCGAAGTGCTGCGCGAGGTGCAGGTGGAGTTTCCCGATGGGGCCTTAAACACAAATCCGCAAATTCAAAAGGTTGGAACGGAAACAAAGGTCACGGATATTGCACACCAACCCGACTTTGCCTTATCGCCCCAAGGCACGGAAGCTTTGTTCAGCGCGCATGGCGACATCTTTCGAGCAGCGGCTGAGGGCGGCTCCATTCGCAATCTCACCGCGACCAGCAACGCCGGGGAAGACCATCCGGCCTGGTCGCCTGACGGTGCAACCATCGCTTACATTAGCGACCGCACGGGAGAGCAGCAGGTAGTACTCCGCAGCGCAGCAGCGGGAACGGAGCGAGTCATAACGCGCTTCACCAGCGGTTATCTTTACACGCCCGCTTGGTCTCCGGACGGACAAAAGCTGGCGGTTGCCGACGCGAACCATGCGCTTTGGCTGATTACACCGGGAGGTGCTTGCAAGCTGATCGCGCGAGATGCCTATGCGGAGATACACGATGCCAGCTTCTCGCCGGATAGCCGTTGGTTGGCGTACAGTGCGCTCCGGCCGACTCAGCAGCGAGCGATTCACCTCTACGAGTTGTCCTCAGGACGCGATACGGTTGTGAGTTCCCGCATGGAAAGCGATCGACTGCCCGTTTTCTCGCCGGATGGACAGTTGCTGTACTTTGTTTCGCAGCGCCGTGAGCAGCCTTTTGTTTCCGACCGCGATCGTGAAACGAATATCGCTTCCTTGAAGTCGGATGGCCTCTACGTCGCTACCCTGGTCAACGCCGCTCCTGACCCTTTGACCCCGCAGCATGCCGCTGCTCCCGCGCAGGGGGCTTCCCTGCATATGGACCTGGAAGGATTGATGTCGCGGGCAGTAGCGATTCCTATTTCGCCAGCCGAGATTTCCTCCCTCACTGTGCGCGGAAGGCAATTGTTTTACCAAGCAGATGCCGCCGAACTCCTCGACGGCGCCCCGTTTGGCGGTGAACAATCCGCCTTGCGCGTCTTCAACATGGAAACCCGTAAAGACCGGCTGATCGCAACGGGACTCGAAGCGTACAGTTTATCGGCGGATGGTTCCAAGGCGCTGCTGAAAAATGCAAATGGCTGGCGGATTACGGATACGCGGGACAGCTCCGACGGACCTAAACCGCTCGACCTAAGCCGCATGGAGGCGCGCATAGACCCTAAACAGGAATGGGCAGCCATGTTCAACGCCGCATGGCGTTTGGATCGCGACCTATATTTTGATCCGCGAATGGATGGGGACGACTGGAAGCGCGTTCATGACGTTTATGCCAAGCTCCTTCCACGGCTTGGCTCACATAGCGATTTTATGTACCTGCTGGGGGAGCTGCAAGGCGAGCTTGCCAGTTCCCACACATTTCTTCTCAGCGCCGCAAACGACGCGCAGCCGCCAGTGCGGACCGCGCTTCTGGGCGCAGATTACAGCTTTGACGAGGTCACGGGCCGTTATCGCTTTGCGCGCATTTACCACGGCGACAATACGCGCCCGGCGTACCGCTCTCCACTTATCACTCCCGGCGTGGGCATCTCAGAGGGCGATTATCTTCTGGCAGTCAATGGGCGGAAACTCAAGGGCGCGGTTGATCCACTCAGCGTTTTCGGCGGTCTTCATGGCCCCATCACTCTGACCGTTTCCCCTACGGCGGATGGACCGACTCGGGACGCCCTTGTCGAGCCGGTTGAAAGCGAGATGGCTCTTCGGCAGCAAGACTGGATCGATCACACACGCGCTACCGTGGATCGGCTGTCTTCCGGCCGCATCGGCTACATCTTTCTATCCGACTTTTTCGAGATGGGGTCGGAGGATTTTCTGCGTCAGTTCTATCCGCAACTGGATAAGCAAGGATTCATTTTCGATGTTCGCTGGAACAGGGGCGGCTTCACGAGCCAGTTCGTTCTCAGCGTACTGCGCCGAAAACTTGCGGGTCAATTTATTGATCGTGAAGGCGGAATTACAACTCTGCCGGGCGCTGTCGCCCAAGGACCCATGGTGACCCTTACGAATCACTTCTCCGCTTCGGACGGCGACCAGTTTCCTTTCTACTTTCGCGAGTACGGTTTGGGCCAAGTAATCGGCACACGCACTTGGGGAGGCGTGCGCGGCATTAAGGGACTGTGGCCGCTCCTTGACGGCAGCGCCGTGACGATTCCCAAAGACGCTCTCTTCGATACAAATGGACAATGGATTCTTGAAAATGTCGGAGACGAACCGGATGTGACAGTGGAGAGCGACCCGGATGAAGTGCGGACAGGAAAGGATGCCCAGCTAGAGCCTGGCGTTCGCGCTCTTTTGGAACAGCTAAAAATACACGCGCCAAAGCCGGTTTCGGTTCCCCCGGAGACAACGGTCTACCCAGCGCAAGGAATTGTGCCGCCATCGTCATTCGGACATCCGTAATACACAGGCTGTACGGCTTTATGGTCTTCAGTTTGTGGCCGCTTTCCAGGTTTTTTCGTCCACTTCTGAGTCACCAAAAAGCGATTTCGTTTTGTAGTTTCCTTTCAGCGTCTTGTTCTGCAACTGTCTGTCGCTGAAGCGTTATCACCGGCGCTAAATATCAACCGGATATTGCCGCTTCCCTACCACGGATCAAGAAGGCTGCTTATCCGTTAAGAAGCGAAAAATAGTCTGCGCGCGAAACTCCTGTCCCGGGTCTAATTTTGTCGATGGGAAACCGGGCTGATTCGGGGAATCGGGGAAATGTTGAGTTTCACAGCAGAATCCGTAGCGGAACTTATACACCACACTGCTCTTGCCTGTCACGGTTCCATCAAGATGGTTGCCGGTGTAAAACTGCATTCCCGGCTGCGTCGTCAATACTTCCAGCACGCGCCCCGACTGAGGATCAAGAACACGCGCCGCCAGCCGGAGGCCGCTTCCGTTCAGGACAAAATTGTGATCGTAGCCCAAGGCCAGTTTTAGTTGCTCGTCATCATCATCGATATCATCAGCAATAAACTTCGGCTGGCGAAAATCAAAGGGCGTGCCTGCCACATCGCATAGTTCGCCGGTCGGAATCAGATGCTGGTTAATGGGCGTAAACCGGTCAGCATTGATGGTAACTTTGTGTTGCAGAATCTCGCCCGCGAACTGGCCGGAAAGATCGAAGTACGAGTGGTTCGTCAGGTTGAGCACCGTGGGTTTATCGGTCGTGGCGCGGTAATCTATTTTTAACTCGTTTTCATCTGTTAACGTGTATGTCACCGTTGCTGTGAGGGTACCGGGATACCCCTCTTCACCGTCCTTGCTGATATAGGTGAGTTGAAGCGCGGGACCGGAAATTTCCCGGCTGTCCCAAACCCGCTTGTCAAATCCTTCAATACCGCCATGCAGCGCGTTCTCGCCATTATTGCGGGCCAAATGATACGTGCGTCCATTTAGAGTAAATTCGCCGTTTGCAATACGATTGGCATAGCGCCCGACGAGCGCGCCGAAGTAAGGATTTTTGCGCAGGTAACCGCCCAGATCATCAAAGCCCAGAACAACATCATCGAAATTTCCATCGCGGTCCGCCGTTTTGAGAGTGACCAGATGTCCGCCGAAATCTGTCACCGTCGCTTCCATCCCGTGCGTATTCCGCAACGTGTAAAGTTGAACTTGCTCGCCGGACAAACTTTGTCCCCATACCTGCTTTTCGATTTGGCTCATTGAGTATCTCGCTTTACTGTATACCTTTGTATTCTTTCTGCAACAGACAACAGTTACAGTGGAGAGTATGCTTGCAGGAGTTGTTCGCCATGCGTGTGCGCTTTGGGGCGTTCTGGTTTTCTCATGTCTTGTGTTGGCCCAATCGGAAGTAGGGACCACCTCTCTTAACGGCACGATCAGGGACCCATCCGGCGCGACCGTCGCCAACGTGAAAGTCACGGCCCGTAGCAGCGCAACGGGCTTCGTGCGCCAGACCGTTTCCACCGGAACGGGCTTTTACGATTTAACAGGACTCCCCGTGGGAGCTTATGAAGTTACCGTCGAAATGGCAGGCTTCAAAACAACTCGGATTCCCGACGTCAATCTTTCCGTCGGAGCCGCGGCGACGCTCAACGTCGATCTGCAAATTGGAACATCCACGTCGGAAGTCAATGTGGTGAGTGAAGCGCCTTTGGTTGAAACGAGCCGGACCGTGACGAGCACGTCAATTTCGACACGACAAGTCGAAAACCTGCCGGTGAACGGCCGTAATTTTCTGGATTTCACTTTGTTGACGCCGGGAGTCGTCCGCGATCCTACCCGCAGCGGCGACTTGTCATTCGGCGGACAGCGTGGGACATCCAACAGCCTGCTCATTGACGGCTCGGACGCTAACAATAATTTCTACGGCCAGTCCGTGGGACGCGCCGGAACAGGCCGCAATCCGTATTCATTCAGCGAAGACGCCATTCAAGAGTTTCAGGTGAACACCAACAACTACGCCGCCGAGATTGGCCGCGCCGGCGGCGGTGTCATCAATGTGATTACCAAATCGGGAACAAACGCGTTTCACGGCGACGTCTTCGAGTTCTATCGCGATAAAGCGCTCAATGCCAACACCTGGGATAACAACACGACCAGCCGCCCTAAGCGCGCCTATCACTTTAACCAATTCGGAGGCGATGTCGGCGGCCCGATCCGCAAGGATAAAATTTTCTTCTTTTTCGATTATGACGGTCAGCGCAATACAACGCCCAATATAGTGATTCCGGGCGCGTTTCCCACCGATGCCGCCGGTCAGGGAGCGCTCGCGGGCCTGGGGCAATATCTCACTCCTTACGCGAACTCTCTCAACAACAATGTTTATCTCGGCAAGGTGGACTGGAATCTTACCGATAACCAGCACCTCAGCTTCCGCTATAACGCCAATCGGTTCACCGGCCTGAATTATGAGAATGCGGGAGCCACCAGCGCGCAGGGCCATACCGGAAACAGCAACGTAACCACGGATAACGCCGGGCTTATCTACACCGCCGCTTTCACTCCCAATACGGTGCTCGAAGGACGTTTTTTCTACACGCGGGATGATGAGCCGGGTTTTGCCAATTCGTCGGCTCCCGAAACAGTGATCCAGCAAAGTGGGCAAACAGCGCTTTCCTTCGGAAGAAATAACTTCAGCCCGCGCTACACCAATGTCAGCACCTATCAACCGACTTTGACCTTTGCCATAACCAAAGGAGCGCACACAGCTAAAGTAGGCGCTGACGTGATTGTCGACAAGATCGGCAACTACTTTCCAGGCAACTTCAGCGGTTCTTATATATTCCCCAGCTTCGCCAACTTTGCCGCGAATAGCCACAGCCAGTTCACTCAAGCCTTTCCCGGACCTGGAACAACCGGCGCTACCAGCAACCCGAACGTCAATGAGTACGCTTTTTTCGTGGAGGATAGCTGGCGCGTGACCAGCAATTTAACGCTGAACTATGGCCTGCGCTATGATCTTTTCGATTATGCACAACCTCCGGTTCTGAATTCCAATCCGGGCTTGTATGCGGGCGGACTGAGCACCAATCGCATCCACATCGATAAGACCGATTACTCACCGAGGTTTGGATTCGCCTGGTCACCTGCCGCTAACAGCAGAACGGTTCTTCGCGGGGGATATGGAATCTTTTACGCCGTGACGCCGTCCATTTTCACCGGCACGGCATTCACGCAGAACGGCATTCAGGTGCAAACATTTACTTACTCCGGCCTGAATAACATCCCGGTGACTTACCCGAACCTGCTGCCCTCGATTCCGACTACCAATCGCACACCTAGCCTTTTTATTTTCGCGAAGGACTTCAGGAATGCGCAAACGCAGCAATGGAACTTCAATGTGGAGCATCAGATCGGCAACAATTATTCCATTACTCTCGGCTATCTCGGTGTGAAAGGATCACATCTTCCACGCGCCCGCGATATCAATCTGTTTCCTTCGGCGCCGGTCAGCTACCCCGTCCTGGGAGGCGGATCACTGGTCTTTACGCGTCACCCAAACGGCAGACCGAATCCCAGCTTTGCGCGCATTGAGCTGGCGGACAGCGGCGCGGATTCCATCTACCATGCCGGTTTTATCCAATTGACCAAACGTTTTTCGCGAAATTTTCTGGTGCAGACTTCATATACCTGGTCGCACGCGATTGATGACAACCCGGATGCTACTCAAGTGGTGGTGGGAACAGACGACGCGAAGAGCGTGCAGGATTCTCTACTGCCAAATCTGGATCGCGGCAACGCAAATTCCGATGTTCGAAGCCGCTTCATCTTCTCCGGCGTCTGGAACTGGAATTTTGTTCCGAGCGGAGCCAATCCGATTCTTCGCTATGCGCTGAACGGCTGGCAGCTTTCAACGATCGCCACACTGCAAAGCGGTCGGCCCTATACTTCAACGATCGGACAGGTTCCTGATTTGAACAATGACGGCAATACCCGCAATGACCGAACTCCCGGGCAAGGTAGAAACGCCTTGCGGGGGCCGGACTTCCTCAATGATGACGTTCGTTTCTCGCGCTTCTTCCCGCTCGGGAGCGAGCGGGTCAGGCTGCAACTGATTGGGGAAGCATTCAACATCACCAACCGCGTGAACTTCATCAGTTTACGAACAACTCAATACAACTTTACCGGTGCCGCTTTTGTGCCGCTGAGCACCTTCTTCACGCCATCGGTGGGAAGCGCCGTTGGCGATCCGCGCATTTTGCAGCTCGCGGCAAAGATCGTGTTTTGACGTCAAGCGGGGCTGCGCTCCTTCGGGCGGCAGCCCAACAAAGTGATCGAGCTAAGAAGGGCAGGCACGGTGACCAGCCAAACTACCTGGTGATAGAGCCCGTGGTCTCCGAGCCAGCCAACCAGAGGCGAAAGAACAGCCTGAAGCACGCCGTAAGCGAAGGTCAAAGCCGACACCGCGAGTCCGGCGTTTTTGGCGCCGTATATATCTATGGGCAATGCATAGATGTTCACGC
>CAXUBB010000018.1:0-10558 GCA_964249105.1 uncultured Bryobacteraceae bacterium
TTCCGATAGCCGTAATCATGGCGCGAATTTCTTCGTGGCCCAGCATCTTGTCATAGCGGGCTTTCTCCACGTTCAGGATCTTGCCCTTAAGCGGGAGAATCGCCTGATAACGACGATCGCGGCCTGATTTGGCGGTTCCGCCCGCCGATTCGCCTTCCACCAGGAAGAGTTCGCAGCGGTCCGGATCGCGCTCCTGGCAATCGGCCAATTTGCCGGGCAGTCCGCCGGAGTCGAGCGCTCCCTTGCGACGCGTCAGGTCACGGGCTTTGCGGGCCGCTTCCCGGGCGCGGGCGGCTTCAATCGCTTTCGTGACGATTTTTTTCATCACGTTCGGGTTCTTATCGAAGAATTCGCCCAGCTTCTCGTTCACTAACTGGACGACATAGCCCTGAATGTCGGAATTCAGTTTGCCCTTGGTCTGGCCTTCAAATTGGGGCTGCGGCAGCTTCACGCTCACGACGGCGGTTAAGCCTTCGCGCACGTCATCGCCGGTCAGGTTTTCTTTTTGATCCTTGATGATGCCGCCCGCCTGGCCCGCCGCATTAATGGTGCGCGTCAAAGCGCTGCGGAATCCGCTAAGGTGAGCGCCGCCATCGACAGTATTGATATTGTTAGCGAAGCTGAAGATAGTTTCCGAATAGGAATCGTTGTACTGTAACGCTACTTCAATGGTCAGCTTGCCGCCGTTCTGTATATCCCGGTCGCCTTCAAAGTGAATGGGATTTTCGTGCAGCACGGATTTGCCGCGGTTCAAGTGCTTGATGAATTCCGAAATACCGCCGCTGTAATAAAACTCCTCGGTGCGGATTTCATCGCCGCGTTCATCCGTCAGAGTAATCTTCAGGCCCTTATTGAGAAAAGCCAACTGGCGTAGGCGACCGGCCAGAGTATCAAAGTTGAACTCAGTGGCGACCATGATGGTCGGATCGGCCTTGAAGGTAATTTTGGTGCCGGTTTTATTGGATTTGCCGGTTCTCGCTAAAGGAGCTTTCGGGATGCCGCGTTCGTAATCCTGCTCCCAGGTGGATTTATCGCGCCAGACTTCCAGGTGCAGCGTTTCGGCCAAGGCGTTAACGCAACTAACGCCCACGCCGTGCAAACCGCCGGAAACCTTGTAAGTGTTGGAATCGAATTTACCGCCGGCGTGAAGCTTGGTCAGCACCACTTGAGCAGCGGAAACGCCTTCGCCTTCGTGGATATCAACAGGAATACCGCGGCCATTATCCACAATGGTAATGGAGTTGTCGATGTGAATCGTTACGCCAACTTCCGTACAGTAACCTGCCAATGCTTCGTCCACGGAATTATCAACTACTTCGTAGACCAGGTGATGCAAGCCGCCTTCTCCTGTAGACCCGATATACATCGCGGGCCGGAGCCGGACAGCCTCCAACCCTTCCAGGATTTTGATGCTGCTCGAATCATAATTTTCGTTGTTCTGAGGCATTGTCGCCATAACTTTATAGGAGCGTCCTCCGCGCTGACATTTTGCCGCCAGCGCGGAGAACGTGATACCAAACCTTTCTTAACCTTCAGCGAAGGTCATATCCGCATCGGCATGACTACGTAACGATAAACCGTCTCTGCGGACCCGCCGTGCGGACGTAGTTCACCAGCGCTGTTGGCGTCCTTGAAGTGGAGTTCAATTTCACCCCCCTCAACTGTGCGCAGAAAATCCAGCAAGTATTGGGCGTTGAAACCAACCTCAACTTCAGGGCCGTTGTAATCAACCGGAATTGTTTCCTCGCTCTCGCCGGTTTCGGAGATGGAAGAGTGTACTTTCAGTTCGCCGTTGAGAATTTGCAGGCGAATGGCTTTCGAACGTTCATCGGCAAATTGCGCCACACGCTCGATGGCCGACTTAAACTCGTCCTTCTGGATCACCAGAACATGCGGGTGATCTTTGGGCAGTACCCGCTCATAATCGGGAAAGTTGCCGGTCAATCGGCGGCTGAGCAATGTCCGCTGGTCAATTTGGAAAAACAGGTGATTATCATTGCCGGAAAACTGTACCGGCTTCGTGGAATCATCGGAAGCCAGCTTTTGGATTTCACTCATCGCTTTTTTCGGCAGCAAGGCCCGGAACGTTTCTTTTAAGCCCGGCAGCTCCACTTGTTTTTCCACCAACGCCAGGCGATGTCCATCAGTGGAGACCATCACCAACCCGGTGTTCTTCAAAATCAGCAAAGCGCCGTTCAATGTAAACCGGGACTCTTCCGCTGAAATAGCAAAAATCGTGCTCTCAATCATTTGCGACAGGACATTGAGCGGGATTTCCGCCACCAGCTCCGGCATTTCCGGCAACTCCGGAAAGCTTTCGCGCGACATGCCGGCAATCCGGGTGCGGGAGCGTCCGCAAACCAGACTGGCCCATTGATTTTCAGCCAGCTTGACTTGAACATCAGCGTCCGGCAGCAAGCGGACATAATCCAGCAGTCGGCGGGCCGGAATCGTCCCCGCGCCTTCTTTTTTCACCCGCGCCGGGCAAGCGCACTTGATCCCTAGCTCCAGGTCGGTCGCGGTCAGCCAGACTTTATCGCCGTCGGTCTCAATCAGGATGTTCGAAAGGATGGGAATCGTGGTCTTTTTCTCCACGACGCCCTGCGTGAGCCCTAGTTCCTTCACTAGGTCGGACTTACTGACGGCAAACTCCATAAAGAAAAGTGTAAGCGCTTCTTTTCCTACTAGCACTACTCCTAACAACTTGTTTATGAAGCAAGAAATAGAGTCGTTTTAGTAAGACCTGTGGAAATGTTGATTTCTTTCTAAATTATAGCAAGAAATAAACTTGTTTGCTGTTTCGGCTGTGAAAAAACAGCTTGTCTCTTACTAAAAAGTTGGGACCAAGTTTACTTTTGGACAAGTTCGCACAGCAGGAGAGGATGTTTCTGTGGAAAAAAAGAACAAGCCTATACAGGTGAGTGAATTACACGGTGAATAAGCCTGTTCAAAACCTTGTCGAAGGGTCGTGGAAGAACATTTTTTGGCCCACGACAAAAATTTTTGTGGATACTGCGGCTGTTCCGCTGCTTGCTTGCTTTCCACAGCCGATTATTCTTACTATTACGTATCTAAATATCTAAAGATAGTCGTATTAGTAAGCTCTGTGGAAATGTTGATTTCCTGCTATATAGCACAAAATAAAAAGCTTGTGTGATTGTCTGCTTGTGGAAAAACAATGCTCTGCTGCTGAAATCTACAGCCATCTCAGCTTTTGAACAATTCTGTCGGGTTGGCAGGGAGCGCTGTGTGGAAAAGGGATTTAAACGGAGCGGAGTGAATCGATTACGGATTGAATAAGGCTGTTCAAACTGTCGTCCTGCTGGCGTAACTCTTCAATCTTCTGAACGGAATGCAGCACCGTAGTATGGTGCTTTCCGCCAAAGTAGCGTCCAATTTCCGGCAGCGAAGCGTGTGTAAGCTCTTTCACTAAATACATGGCAACTTGCCGGGGATAAGCAATCTGCCGCGTATTGCTCTTCATCTTGAGTTGCCCAGGCTGTAGATTAAACCGTTCCGCGACTGTTCGCAGAATGGATTCAACCGAGATCTTCTTCTCGGCGCCGCTGCTGAGATGCTTGAGCATCTGCTGGGCCATGGAAAGCGTAATGGACTGTCCAGTAACGGAAGAAACGGCAATTAAACGGGTCAAAGCGCCTTCCAACTCACGCACGTTTGACTTTGTCTTTGTTGCAATGAAAATCCGCACGTCCTGCGGGAGCAGCACGCCTTCGGATTCGGCCCTTTTGTCCAGAATCGCCATTTTAGTTTCGAGATCAGGCGGCTGAACATCAACCATCAACCCCCATTCGAAGCGGGATCGCAAACGCTCTACCAGACCAGGCAATTGACTAGGGGCCGAGTCGCTGGAAATGACGATCTGTTTCTGGTGGTCGTAAAGTTCGTTGAAGGTGTGAAAGAACTCTTCCTGCGTCCGTTCCTTGCCGGCAATAATATGAATATCGTCAATCAGCAGCACATCGGCAGTCCGGTAATGACGGTGAAACATGGACATCCGGTCCAGCTTGATGGACGTAATCATCTCGTTCATAAATCGCTCGCTGGATGTGTAAACCACGTTCAGCCCGGAGTAGTTGTCCAATAAACTGCGGCCAATGGCGTGCATCAAATGCGTTTTTCCGATTCCCACGCCGCCGTAGATGAAAAGCGGGTTATAGCTGCGCGACGGCATCTTGGCTACGGCCTGAGCAGCCGCGTGCGCCAGTTGATTGGAAGAGCCGACGACGTAGGTGTCAAACGTCAAACGCGGATTAAGCCAAGTGACTGTGTTCTCAAAAACCGGCTCTGCGGCTTGAAGCTGATGCGTGGACGCGTTCTCGATGGCGGGAACACGGGCTGCCGCTGCGGAAACCGGCAATTCTTCAATTTCATAGGAAACGCGTCGAATGGGCAGGCTTAAGTCCTGAATGGCGGCTCGGATCTGGGAAGAGTACTCCTGTCGAATCCAGGTTTCCGTGGTTTGATCGGGCACGCGAACGGTGAGATCGCCATCGCGCATGGTGCCAAGAGTTGTACGGGAAATCCAATTCTGGTAAGCCCCCTCGCCCAGCTTGACCGCTAATAAACTCTTAATCTGTTCCCAAGGATCACCCAACCGCTACACTCCCCAATACCAATAGACGACAAGGCTTTCCCACATCTTTTCCACAAATGTGGAAAAGCGTAACCGCCTATGAATTGATGGTTGAATTGGCTGCCATTGCTGGCGGCTCATTGCAGGCGGAAAATGGTTCTGCGTCGTTTGGCAAGATCAGTCTAGCATAGGCACTCTGAATTAAAAGAGAAATCTAAAATTAAATTAAAGACTTTGTTTTCAATTATTTGAGTGGTTAGTAATCGTACTACACTAGTGCTTTTCCATGACGCATTAGGCTGGCTACTCTTTATAAACGCTTCGGTTGCAATTACATGAATTGACTTCACGACAAACTCGTACGAGAATGTCTTTTAGTACTTTCAGCGGGAGTAACTCAGCTGGTAGAGTGCAACCTTGCCAAGGTTGATGTCGCGGGTTCGAATCCCGTCTCCCGCTCCAGAAGAAAAATCCTACCCTTTCGTATTCCTCTTAACTGTTAAAATCTGGTCAACAAAAGCCTTCGCCTTTCGTTTAGATAGTTGTGAGGCAAGCATTCAGGCCCCGTATATTTGCCAGCTTCGCTTTAGGCGTGCTCTTAACCGGCTCTTTCGTGGGCGCATCGCCGAAGAAATTCGGAAAAATCAAGCGTTCCGCGAATCCGCCGGCTTACGCTGCCTTTAGCCAGCTCCTTACTGAATCCGAACAGTACCATCACGCGCTCAATCGCCTCACGTTCGGGCCGAAGCCGGGAGGTTACGAGGCGATCCAATGTGTTGGACTTGATCGGTGGATTGATGGAGAGTTGCATCCTGAAAAAATACCCGAAGCGCCTGCCCTTCGGTCGCGGTTGCTGCCATTGCAAGCGCTGCAAATGAGTACTCGGGATACTTACGTGCATTATCCGCCGCCGCAGTTGATTGCCGCCGTGGCGCGTGGCCGAGGCGAACTTCCTGAAGATCCGGAATTGCGCGCCATTGTGATCCGTCTGGCGGAGCGATATTTGCAGCGCAAGGATGAGGGTCAGACTGCTCCAATCCAAGCTGTCAACAATACGAATGACTTTTCTGACCTCGATTTAAAAGTAAAACTGACGAGCATTCTAACGCCTGATCAGATCGCCATTCTGCAATCCGGCAAGCCGGATGAAAAGACCCAGGTGCTTGCCGCCATTCCGCCGGAAAAGCGGCTTGACTTTGCCTGGGCTTTGCATCCGGCAGAGCGCCGGCAGCTTTATGCTCTTGCCCCGGTTGAACTCCGGCGCGAACTGATGCTGACTGTTGCTCCGCAGAACGTGGTTGCATCGGATCTAGCGGAAGGAAAACTCCTGCGCGCTGTCTATAGCGCTCATCAGCTTCAGGAGCTGCTGGTTGATTTCTGGTACAACCACTTCAACGTCTTCCTGAACAAGGGCGCTGACCGCTACATGATTCCTGCCTATGAGCGTGAAGCGATTCGCCCGCATGTGTTCGGCAAATTCTACGACCTGCTTCTGGCCACCGCCAAAAGTCCAGCCATGTTGTTCTATCTGGATAACTGGCAATCAGCAGCGCCCGGAGCCGGCAAACACGGCCTGAATGAGAACTATGGCCGCGAACTGCTCGAATTGCATACGCTGGGTGTGGACGGCGGCTATACGCAAAAAGATGTGATTGAAGTGGCGCGCTGTTTCACCGGCTGGACCATTGCTCGTCCGCGCCAGGGCGGCGGATTCGAGTACAACGACAAGGTTCACGATAAGGGCCAGAAGATTGTGCTCGGCCGCGTAATACCGTCCGGCGGCGGAATGAATGACGGCCTGAAGGTGCTCGACATCCTGGCTCACCATCCCGCAACGGCGCGCTTTATTTCGCTGAAGCTGGCGCGGCGCTTTGTGGCTGATGATCCGCCGCCGTCCTTGGTGACGCGCATGGCGGAGACGTTCAGAAAAAGCGACGGCGATTTGCGGCAGGTGGTTCGCGTCATGATTACATCGCCCGAGTTTTGGTCGAGAGGCGCTTACAACGCCAAAATTAAAACGCCGTTCGAGATGGTAGCCAGCGCCTTGCGCGCCACGAACGCGGATGTTTTTTCCGCCTTCGTTCTGTCCAATGAACTGCAAAAATTGGGCGAGCCGCTCTACCGCAAAATTGAGCCGACCGGTTACTCCAGCGCGAATGCGGAGTGGGTCAATTCCGCTGGACTTCTCGAACGCATGAATTTTGCGCTGCTGCTTGCCCATAATCGCGTTCCGGGCGTCAAAGTTAATCTATCCGAATGGCAGCCGCAAAATCCCAGTGAGCAAACACGCGCTGCCATTCAAAAGATGCTGGCAGATCCGGCGCTTCAGAAACAGCTTGCGTCCAACGCCAAGGCTGGACCGCCGCAAATTCCGAGCCTGATCGCCGGTTTGACCCTAGGATCGCCGGAATTCCAACACCGCTAAAGAACAAAGAAGAGTTAACTATGCCATCCCGCAGATTGTTTTTGAAGAATTCGACTCTCGCCATGTTCGGCGTCGGCGCTGTTCCTACTTGGCTGGGCCGCGCCTTGTACGCGGCGGAAGCGCCGGGAGAGCGCAAAAAAATCCTGATCGCCATCTTTCAGCGCGGCGCGGTTGATGGATTGAACATGGTAGTTCCGCATGGCGATGGAGCTTACTACGCGCTGCGCCCGAGCATTGCCATACCCAAGCCTGATCGTACGGAAGAATCCGCCATAGACCTTGACGGCCATTTCGGACTGCACCCGGCACTGCACTCCTTGAAACCGCTATGGGACGGTAAGCAGTTGGCGATTGTAGAAGCCGTGGGCTCGCCTGATCCGACGCGCTCGCATTTCGACGCGCAAGACTATATGGAGTCCGGCACGCCCGGCTTGAAAGCGACCTATGATGGTTGGCTCAATCGCGCCTTGCTTCCCGAACCCCGCTCTTCCCCGCTCCGCGCCGTGAGTCTTGGCGCTGACCTGCCGCGCACGCTTCGGGGCAAAAATGGAGCTGTCGCTGTGAACAGCATCAATGATTTTCAGGTAAAAGACGCGCGCGCGGCGGCCACATTTGAAAATATGTACGGCACAAGCGTTGATCAGATTCTGCACGGCACCGGGCAGGAAACATTCGACGCTATCAAGATGATGCAATCCATTGGAAAGGCGCCCTATGCGCCCGCCAACCATGCTCAATATCCGAACGGGCGTCTAGGGCAGAGCCTGCAACAGATTGCGCGTCTAATTAAAGCGAATGTTGGTCTTGAAGTAGCGTTCACGGATGTGGGCGGATGGGACACGCACGTCAACGAAACCGGACCGCAGCCGCACACCGGGCAGCTTGCGAATCTGCTGCGCGATTTCGGCGACGCCTTAGCGGCATTCTCGCAAGACATGGGCGACCGCATGGCTGATATCACGATTGTCACGATGTCGGAGTTCGGGCGCACCGCCAAAGAAAACGGCAACCGGGGCACCGACCATGGACACGCTAACGTCATGTTCGTGCTGGGCGGGAGTGTTCGCGGCGGGCGCATTTACGGAGAGTGGCCCGGTCTTGCCCCTGAGCAGCTCTACGAAGGACGCGACCTGCAAGTCACAACCGACTTTCGCGCCGTGCTTTCCGAACTGGTTTCAAAGCAAATGGGCAACCGCCAGATTGCCGGCGTTTTCCCCGGTTTTAGGAGCGCAAACATGCGCGGCAGCCTGCTGGCCTGAAATCGCTTATCCCCGTTCGCAGGTCCGCCTTCGCCGTGAATAGAGAGCGAGTCCAGTTGCTCCGAAAAAGGCCAGCGCGATGGAACCAGGCTCGGGAACCGGAGAGGCAGCGGATATGATCCCGGCAGCCGAATCAAAGTCTCTTATCGAGGTCGTCTTGCCGCTCGCCAAGTCCAGGGTGACAATCTGGCTGAGCGGGGCACTAAAGGCGTACGTTTGGCCGTTTAGTTCAACCGCCGCGCCAAGACCGAGATCGGTTGGAGCAAGAAGCGTCGCTACCCCGGTCGAAGGGTCAATCTGATATAGATTCGGGGCGATTACAGGAGTAATTTCAAAATTCTCCGGATTCAAAGTGCTGGCGTCAAAAGTGGCATACAATTTTCCTCCTGCCGGGAAAAGAGCTTCATCATAGACGTTGATCGTCCCATCCGGATTAGTGCTGAGAGGAACAAACGGAATGGCAGGAATGCCGGTGAGTCCGATAGCGGTTGCAGCGCCGGTTGCCGGGTTGACCGTATACAGTCTGTTTTGAAAATCGGTAGCATAAATTTTCCCTCCGAGTGTGGCTATTACGTTGGTCGACGTCGGACCACAGGGTGAAGTCGGCGTCGAGCAGTCCGATAAGCCGGTAGGCCCGATCACGGTCACTATGCCGGTTGCCGGGGAGATCGAATCTAAATTCCCTGAGAAGGCAAGCGTCAGAAAAGATCCATTCGGCCCGGGAGCCAATCCTTGCGCGCTCTCAGGCAAATCGGGACCAATCTGCTGAAAGGCTCCGGTACCCACGTCAATTGTGCCGAACTGGGCGGTATTGGAAACGTAAACCACAGGATCGGCGCTGGCCGAAACCAGTGGCGAAAGTAGTACGAGAGAGAAGATGAGTTTTCGTTGAAGGAGCATATCAGGCGCTATACTGCCTGAAACCGTCAGAAAAAGCATGAAAAATGCGCTGAGAAATTCATGAGAAAACTATGAGAGACGTTAACTCGTTGTTGGAAAAGCGCATTTACGAGTTTGGTGAGTTCCGGCTCAATGCGGGGGAGCGTGTACTTGAAAAAGCTGGTAAGCCCGTTCCAGTTACGCCCAAGGCTCTTGACGTACTGATCGTACTGATGCAGAGCCGAGGCCACATTGTGGAAAAAGACCTCATGAAAAAGGTCTGGCCGGAAACTTACGTCGAAGAGAACAGCCTTGCATTCAACATCTCCGTTCTTCGTAAAATTCTCGCTGAAAACAGCATCTCGCCGCGCTATATCGAAACGGTTCCCAAGCGCGGTTATCGGTTCATCGCCGAAGTGGTGGAGATTTCCGAAAACAAGGTAGCCGATAAGGGAGCGCCGCCGTGCTCGAAGGCTCAATCACGACTGTTGGAACTCAATATGTGTTGGGGTTACGGGCGGCAAACTGCGGCTCCGGAGATATTCTCGACAACGAGCAGGCGCAGGCGCCGAGAAAAGAGGATGTTTTGAGCGCCCTTACTCGGCTGACGCATCGCCTTCGTTCGCGAGTAGGCGAGTCGCCTGCCACGTTGAAGCAGCACAATACTCTTCTCCCGGAGGCCACAACTGGGTCACTGGAAGCCTTGAAAGCGTACAGCACGGCTTGGGAAATTCATACCTCTCGCGGCTCGACGAGTGCTCTGCCTTTTTTCAAGCGCGCCACGGAACTCGATCCTGAATTTGCCATGGCGCACGCTTCGCTTGGAAGGGCTTATGCGGATCTCGATCAGTCCGACCTAGCGGCGGGAAGTGTTCGAAGAGCCTGGCAACTGCGGGACCATGCCAGTGACCGGGAAAATTTTTTATTACCGCCAATTATCAGATCCTTGGTGCGGGCAATGTGGAAGAAGCGCGAAAAACGGGCGAGGCATGGGCGCGAACTTATCCCCGGGAGGCCATTCCCCACGCGCTGCTCGCCGGGTACGTCAACAAGGTCACCGCTCGATACGAGAATGCCGCCGCGGAAGCCAGGAAGGCCATTGAACTTGATCCGGGCTTTGGGATGGGGTACTACAATCTCGCTGTCAACAATGCCTATCTCGGACGCTGGGAGCAGGCTGCGAACACACTCCGACGTGCTGCCGCTCGCGGGCTGGAGATTGATGAGTTTCTGATGCTAGCCCACGATCTTGCCTTTCTCCAAAACAACCGGACAGCCATGGAGCGCATTGCCGCGCGCGCTCGGGAAAGGTCCGGACCACAAAGCTGGATCTCGAATAAAGAAGCTTTCACCCTCGCTTACTCAGGTCATCTACAGCAGGCAAGGAGCATGTCACAGCGA
>CAXUBB010000018.1:10568-18936 GCA_964249105.1 uncultured Bryobacteraceae bacterium
TCTGGGAAGCCGGGGCAGCCGTCCGTGAAGCCCTTTTCGGGAACGCGCCCGAAGCGGACAGGCGGGCCAGGGCCGCACTTGATCTCTCCACGGATCGCGAGGTGGAGTATGGCGCTGCTTTAGCCCTGGCGTTGACTGGTGATTCTCTCACAGTGCAAAGAATTACAGATGACCTCGGAAGGAGATTCCCGGAAGATACATCGATCCGCTTCAGTTATCTGCCAGTCCTTCGCGCGTGCCTCGTGTTGAAACATAAACCTTCTAAAGCCCTGGAACTCCTGGAAATAGCCGTTCCGAATGAACTCGGCGCGCCGCGCAGCATGGCAAGTGCGCTCTTCGGGGCGTTGTATCCCGTTTACGTTCGCGGTGAAGCCTATCTTGACTTACGGCAAGGCGCCGAAGCCGCTGTTGAATTTTAAAAAATCCTCGATCATCCTGGAATCGTTGTCGCCGATCTTATCGGAGCGTTGGCCCGTCTGCAACTCGGTAGATCGCTCGCCTTGGCGGGATAAAAGACCAAGGCAAAGATCGCTTATCAGGATTTCCTCACGCTTTGGAAAAATGCCGATCCTGATGTTTCCATTTTCAAACAGGCCAAGACGGAGTATGCCAAGCTGAAATGAACCTGAGCTATGCCAAAGTTTGCGCAAAGTGCCAGGCGTCGGCGACGATGCGGTCGAGATCCGCTCGTTTTGGCTTCCATCCCAGTTTTGTTTGCAGCTTTGTGGAGTCGGCTACCAGGGAGGGCGGATCGCCTTCGCGACGCGGTCCCATTTCGAATGGGACTTTCCGGCCCGTGACGCGCTCTACAGCGGTTAGAACCTGCTTTACGGATTCGCCTGACCCGGTTCCGACATTGAATACCTCGGATGCTCCGCCGTTCAGCAGATACTCCACCGCGAGAATGTGCGCTTCCGCGAGATCGCTGACATGAATATAGTCGCGGATGCAGGTGCCGTCTTCCGTCGGATAATCGTCGCCGAACAGCGTGACCGGCTTGCCGGTTTGAACGGCACGCAGGATGAGCGGAATCAGATGGGTTTCCGGGTCGTGCCGTTCGCCTAGGCCCGCTTCCGGTTCGGCTCCGCACGCGTTGAAGTAACGTAAACGAATGCTTCGAAATTCCTGGTATTTGTCCAGCCACTCCAGGATCTTTTCCACCATTACCTTGGATTCGCCGTACGGATTGATGGGCGCGTAAGGCTCGTCTTCGGTAATCGGAACATGCCGCGGAATACCGTAGGCCGCGGCGGTTGAGGAGAACACCAGCTTGTTCACGCCCGCCTGCAGCATAGCTTCAAAGAGCGACATGGAACCGCAGACATTATTGGAAAAGTACTTGTCAGGGATTTTCGTGGATTCGCCCACTGCAATGTAAGCCGCGAAATGGATGACCGCATCTACTTTTTCGTCGCGCAGCAGCGTTGTCAGCTTCTCCGTGTCCCGCAGGTTCACCACATGCAGAATCTCGTTCGGCACTGCCTCTTGATATCCGCGCTCAAGGCTATCAACCACAATGACCCGATAGCCCTGCTTCTGTAAGAAATAGCGTGTATGGGAGCCGATATAGCCTGCTCCGCCGGTAACAAGAATAGTAGCCAAGCACTTCCGAGTTTAACTGTTGAGATCCTAAAAGGGTATGGCCTTGCTTGAGCTTTGCAATGTATTTAAGCAATACGGAGAGGAAGGCGCGCCCGTTCTCGCCCTCGATAACGTCTCGCTCGATGCCGAAGCCGGTGAGTTCGTTGCGCTGGTGGGCCGGAGCGGCTGCGGTAAATCGACGCTGCTGAACCTTTGCGGAGCGATGGATTTTCCTACTTCGGGCGCGGTCTTTATTGATGGCCGCGATACAAAGAGCCTAAACGACACGGAACTCACTCGTTTGCGGCGCGAGAAGATTGGCTTCATCTTTCAGTCGTTTCAACTGCTGCATACCTTGACGGTGGCGGAGAATGTGGAACTTCCCGGACTTCTCGCCCGAAGAAGTGATGCCCGGCGCGCCGCGACCGAACGCCTGCGCTGGGTTGAGATGGAACAGTATGCGCACCGGTACCCGCACCAGCTTTCCGGCGGCCAGCAGCAGAGAGTCGCGATTGCCCGCGCCTTGGCGGGCAGCCCTCAGTTGCTCCTGGCTGACGAGCCGACCGGCAACCTCGATACCGCTACCGGCGAGCTTGTGCTGGAACTGCTGACCCGGAGCGCTCATGAGATCGGCGTGGCGGTCATCATGGCGACACATAGCGCGGAAAGCATTGCCGCCGCTGACCGGATTGTAAAACTCCGCGACGGACGGATCGCCGCCGCCGAAACTTTGCGTTCTTTGCCAAGACTTGCATGAAATTCTCTCTACTTCTATTTCAACGATTGATTCTTCGTCCGCTATGGCGCGAGCCCGTCCGTACTGCGTTGACAATTCTCGCGATTGCGCTGGGCGTGGGTGTGGTGGTGGCAATCGATCTGGCGGGGCAAGCCGCGGCGGGCAGTTTTCATTCTTCGCTCGAATCCCTGACCGGCAAATCGGATTTGGTGGTTACCGGAACGGGCGGTGTTGATGAACAGTTGTTAGGAAAGCTTGTGCAGCTTCCCTACCCTTTCGACTTTGCTCCGCGCATCGAAGATTTCGCCTCGATTGGAGGGAAAGGCGAAGCGTTTCCGTTTATCGGCATTGATGTGATTGGGCATGGCGCGAGTACGGGAGGGATGGAGGAGTCCGGCAATACGAATCAGCCTTTCTCCAGTGACGCGATTTGGGTGGGGCGCCGATTGGGATTGCGCCCCGGCGCCCACGTCCGACTTTTGATTAACGATGTGCTGCGGCCATTCACTGTCGCCGGTGTGATCAAGTCCACGGGTGAGTTGGGCGAAGACAACGTGATTGTCGCTGATATCGGCCTAGCACAGGAGGTCACGGGTAAAACGGGGAGGCTTGATGCCATGGATGTGACCGTTCCACCAGGACGTTCCCTTGATTATTGGCGCAACTTGATTCAACGCTATTTGCCTGCTTCGGCGCGTGTTGAGCCGCAGGGTTCGCATACGCAAGAGAACCGTAAAATGCTCTCGGCGTTCCGCTGGAACCTGCATGTCCTGAGCTATATTGCGCTGCTGGTCGGCGGCTTTTTGATTTACAACACACTTTCGATTTCGGTGGTGAGACGCCGCAGCGAGATCGGCATCGTGCGGGCGCTCGGCGCTACTCGCGCGACGGTGGCCGCAGGTTTCCTGTCAGAAGCTCTGTTCTTTGCCGTGGCCGGAACTCTGATTGGTCTTCTGCTGGGCCGCGTCATGGCCGTTGGGGCCGTTCAGCTCATCGGCAGCACCGTGCAGTCGCTTTATGTCAGCAGCGTTCCCGCGCCGGTTCATCTCACTTTTTCCTCGGCGCTGACCGGCGTTGCGCTCGGCTTGGGCGTCTCGCTATTTGCCGCGTTTGCTCCTGCCTGGGAAGCCTCGCTGGTGGTTCCCACCGAGGCGATGGCGCGTGGGCGCGAACAGTATATAGCCGCCGTTCGCTCGCGGCGCACTGTCTTTTGGGCACTGGGCATTCTGCTGCTGGGCGGCGCGCTGACGCAACTCGGACCGATTGGCGGCAAGCCGCTGTTTGCTTATCTGTCTGTTCTGCTGCTGATTGGCGGAACGTGTCTCACCATTCCCAATCTTGTCAGCGTCTTTGCTTCCGTTGCTTACCGGATGATTCAGGCGCTATTCGGCGTGGAGGCGCTGCTTGCCTTGCGTGCGCTGCGCGCCTCGATTGCCCGGACTTCCGTGCTGACGGCGGCTCTTGCCACCGCTGTTGCGATGACCGCGAGCGTCGGCATCATGGTGGGCAGCTTCCGGGAAACGGTGTGGCTGTGGATGGATAATCAGCTCAAAGCCGACTTCTATCTGCGTCCCGCCGGGTCTTCCAGCGCTGACCGCTACCCGATAATGAAAGCTGATATTGCCGACAGCATCGAACATCTCCACGGCGTTGCCTCGGTGGATCGCTTTCGCGGCTATCCGATCACCTACGAAGGACTGCCCGCTACTCTCGCGGGCGGTGAAACCAGCCGCGTCCGTAATTCCGCGAGCACTCGCTTTCTTCCCGGCGAGGACCGCGATAAGATCCTTTCCGCCCTTCCCACCGGCGATTATGCCGTGGCGAGTGAGCCTTTTGCCAATAAGCATAACGTGCGCGTCGGAAGCATTCTTTCGCTTCCGCTTGCGGGCGCGATTCGCCATTTCAAAGTGCTGGGCATCTATTACGATTACTCCACGGAACGCGGCTACATCGTTCTTGACAGGCGAACTTTACTAAGATACCTGCCGGACCCCGCGATATCGAACATGGCTGTCTATCTCCAGGCCGGCGCTGACGCCGAAGCCGTGCGCCGCGAGATTGACGAGGTGATCAGCGGCCGCGCGATTCTGGTTTTTTCGAACAAGGGCCTGCGCCGCGCCGCCATTCAGGTGTTTGACCGCACCTTCCGCATTACCTATACGCTCGAAGCCGTGGCTGTTTTCGTTGCCGTGATGGGCATTGCCGGGGCGCTTCTGGCGATGGTCATTGACCGCCGCCGCGAGTTTGCCTTGTTGCGTTTTCTGGGCGCGGCCCAGTGGCAAGTCCGCAAGATCATACTCTGTGAAGCCGGACTGCTCGGATTGCTCGCCAATGTTGTTGGCGTCCTGCTCGGCACCGCGCTTTCCTTGATTCTGATTTATGTAATCAATAAGCAGTCTTTTGGCTGGACGATTCAGTTTCACTGGCCGGTCGCGCTGCTGCTGCTGGCGCTGACCGGTATTTATGTCGCCACGATTCTGGCGGGCCTCTACCCTGCCCGCACCGCGACACGAATGAATCCCATTGAGGTGATTCATGAAGGTTAGATTTCCGGCTGCGCTCTGTCTTGTTTGTTCCGTCCTTTCCGCTCAACAGTGGCAACCGGCTCTGCCCGGATATCAGTATCAGTTCCCTCGCGATCATTTTGACCATCCCGAATATCAGACGGAGTGGTGGTATTACACCGGTAATCTGCGCGCTTCCGACGGCCACCGCTTCGGCTTCGAGCTGACGTTCTTTCGACAGGCTTCCGCCCTTGATAATGCAACGGCCATCCCGCCGATTTGGCGTCCTGGTCAAATCTACCTGGCGCACCTGGCGCTGAGCGATATTGACGGCCAAGAGTTCTATCACGAGCAGCGGCTCAACCGCGCTGGTCCCGGCTTAGCCGGAGGGAGTTTGCATGACAGCCGCTACTGGAACGGCAACTGGCAAGTGCGCTGGCTCGATGTTAAGAGCGGTCATCAGACGCTCGAAGCCGTTTGCGACCGCTTTCGCCTGCAACTGGATTTCATGCCTGAAAAGCCGCCCGTCATTCATGGACGCGAGGGCGTGAGCCGCAAGGGTCCGCTGCCCGGTGAAGCATCGCATTATGTCTCCTTCACCCGTTTGGGAGCAAAGGGCAAGCTGCAATGGAAGAACGCAACATACTCCCTTGCCGGTCTTGCCTGGATGGATCATGAGTTCTTCACCGAACCCGACGACAACACGCTGATCGGCTGGGATTGGTTTGCCATTCAACTGGACAATCAGCAGGAACTTATGTTGTACCGGATTCGCCGCAAACCGGAAGTTAAGGAAAACTTTTCGTCCGGCACGTTCATTGATGCGAAGGGCCATGCTCATTTTTTGAGCGCGTCTGATTTCTCACTGACTCCCGGCGAAGCGTGGCGCAGTCCCCAATCGGGTTATCAATATCCAGTGAACTGGACTATCTCAGTTCCCTGCCTGCAACTGGAGTTGTCGCAGCGGACAGATCTCAAAAACCAGGAGCTGTTTAACAGAAACTCCGTGTCGCCCAGTTATTGGGAAGGCGCAGCTACCTACCACGGTCAAATGCAGGGACGGCCAGTTTCGGGGATTGGTTATCTTGAAATGACCGGCTATGCCGACGTTGTAAAGTTAGGCGGCGGTAAAGGCCAAAGCCAAGAAGGCTCAACAAAGTCGCCGCGCTGATGGTTGCGCCGTAGGTGAAACTCTTGGGCCGGTAAACAAAACGGACAGTGTGCTTGCCCGGAGGGAGCAGAACGCCGCGAAACAGGTAATTGGCGGTGAACCACTTTCCAGCGTGGCCGTCTATATCAACGGTCCAGCCGGGATAATCGCTGTCGTTCAGGACCAGGATGCCCGGTTGATCGAGGGCGGCTTCGATCGAAACCGATTGCGAGCGGTAGGAAGTAATGCGGGCCGGTTGCTCTCGCCTCCTCGGTCCGTGATTCACTGCTTCAAGAGCCGCCCGTTGATCGCTATCCAAAGTTGACGCGTCCAGCGCCACCGTTTGAAACACGTCGAGGGCGGGATCAGTAAGCCTGTGAAGCACTTCCTCCCCGTTGGCGCGCACATCGGCTTCGTAATAAATAGCGGCGCGCGGCAAAACGTTGTCATACCGGTAGAGCCGGACTTCGCCGTTGTAGATCAATTCAAATGGCTGCGGGGCTTGGTTCGATTCGTTGTCAAAGTGGAAATTCGACCAGACAGCCCAATCGTACGAGGTGTCTCCTTTCGGTCCCGGATCGGTTGAAAGCAGCAGCTCAATTGTTTGGCCCCGATATTTGCTCAGGTCGATTTCACCATCCACCCAGCGCCGCTCATCGGGGTTGTGTTTTGGATCGATGTAGTGAGAGAAGGCTTTTGAGATCACGCCGGAAGGAGCTTTGACTTCGACCGTAAAGCCGACTCCATCGCCCGCCGTTTTATCAAACACCGCCGGGTCAAGACCATAAGAGAAGCGGAGCTTTCCGGCGTTCCCCGCATCCAGTTCATAGGGGAGGCGCGTATAGGGCGGATGCTCGCCCAATCCTTCCCGCGCATCTCCAGCGATCACAAGATCACGACGTCCGACACTGGCGCCGGCGCTCGTGGCCAGGAGTTGCTGATTCTGTTTCAAAATGTCCTCAATAATCGTATTCGGCACGAAGAACGCCCTGATCGCGGCGATGTACCTGACCGATGAAATTTGAAGCAGACGTTGCGGGAGGGGAGCGCGAAGATCATAGTCGCCCGTGCCGTTGAAACGGTCGCGCAGATCCTCCGGCTGCGGGGTCAGATTGGAAAGAAAATTTTGAAGAAACGGAAAAAACTTTTTGTAGTAGAGCGCATCCAAGTCCCGGATATCGAACAACTGAAAGGCCGACGCCCAGTTGGGAAACAGCACTCCGTCCCGTCCCATGACCCGGTCCGTATTCCGCGCCTCCTTCTGCAACAGGCGCAGGTAGGGAGCTCCCGCATACGGGTTGTGCGCCTGCGTGGGGAGCTTGTTGAAGAAGTAATAAACCGGAGCGATAAAGTTCAGAAAAAGCTCAAACGACAGAATCGAAAGCAGCGCGATACTGAACCGCCTGTTCATCACGCTCCCAATCGCGGTATTCAGCTTTGCACTGTTAACCAGGATCAAGACAAGGGCCACGCAGAAAAGCGCGCAAGCGGGCACGGCAATGGCGGTCAGCGGGATAGTCACCCTGACGTGCTCGACCGAGACCGCCTTCAGCAAGGTACGCCAGGAAGTAGCCAAGGCGAGCGGGATCAGGAGGAACGCGGCAAGCAAGGCCGTCACTTGCGCGCGGGTAGAGACTTGAGAACGGGCAAAGCGCTCCAGCCCGATCGCATACAGGATTGATACGGCAATCGAGAGGGCCAGTTCCCCGTACTTGGCAAACCATATGAGGTTGAACAGAGGCAGATAACCGATGATGTTCACCGGCTTGAAACCATAGCGCTTCAGCACCGTTCCGAGAACGTAAACAACACAGAAGCCGGTGAGAGGAACCAGCAGCCCGTTGCGGCGCTCCTCCCGGCGGAAAAGCCCGGCAATGGCGATCAGAATCAGAAACACTCCGACTAAGCCGACATAATTCCGCAGGTTGGGATAAATAGGACCAAAGAGCAGGGGAAACAGGTAAGTGAATATAGAGACGCTGAAGATTTCGTGCTGCACGCCCATAATCACGCCGCTGATATTGGCGGCCTGATGAGAGTCGAACGAGAGTTTCATGAATTCCCGGAACGGCAGCAGCAGGAACGCGGAAAGGCCAACGCCAGCCACGGTGCCGAGGACCAGGTGCGCCGCCGGACGCTTCCAGTTCGAGCGCAGATGCGCGTCGGAGGCGATTCGGAAGAACAGATAAAGATAAACAAAGGCGAGGAGCAACACGCTGCTCTCGGGCATCCCTCCCACGAAGACCAGAAGGAAAACCACGGCAAACCATACCAGGGTCTTGTAGCCGGGTTTTCTGAGCAAATGCTCCGCCGTCAGCAAACCGGCAGGCAGCAGGACTTCGACGCTTAGCTGGGGCATGTTGATGAACAAAACGTAGTAACCGCCCAGCATGGAAG
>CAXUBB010000018.1:18946-23414 GCA_964249105.1 uncultured Bryobacteraceae bacterium
TGAGGTACAGATACATGCACATGCCGGCCACAAAGAGGCGGAGCAGGATGTACCAGTTATAGGTCCTCGGCGTCAGGTAAAAAGAGGCCGCGACACTGAGCGGATAGAACGGCTGCGATTGCATGTCCGCCGCCAGCGGCACTCCGTAACCCTGGTAAGGATTCCAAAGCGGCAGAGCGCCCTCATGCAGATATTGAAACCTGGCGAGCTTCAATAGAGGTTCGGTCATGAAACCCGGACCGCCTTCGTCAAGCGTCTTCGGAAAATGGACGTTGGCGGGCTTCCCTGCCCATGCGCCGCTGGGCATGATGCTGGGCGCTTCTTCAGAAGCCGCCAAAAGGGTTTTGTTCCCCCAAATAAAAGGAAAGAAACAGATGTGCAGCACAGCCATCAGAATCAGGGCCGCGTGAAAATTCTCTCGTTTCAAAAGTGTCCTTAGTGCGAGGTATTTACTTTGCAAGCGCAAATAGGGAAATGATTCGTACCTATTTTATACAGGCAGAGGGCGAATAACTGTCCGCGCCGCGCCCGTTCTTCTCCGATGGGAAGGAGTGGGCGCGAAAGTTTGACGAGACGCGGAACTGCGTGTATTCGATTGCCGCTGTTCACGAACTGCTGTGCCGCTCGGCCTTGTTTGCTTCCATTGATCTCGCCGCCTACATGCGGCAGCTCGTGCCGGATCTGATACACTTCTACGGCGTACACGAGCGAATCGAGGTGAAGGTGGAGGGCGACGTAGTGACCCTGGAGTTGCAGCGCCCCTTACCCTTTGGCTTGTTGCTGAACGAGCTGGTTTCGAATGCCTGCAAACATGCCTTCCCGCTGCTGCGGGTAGCCGACACCGGCTCACGTTCCATTCGGGTCCCGGCACGACGGTCGAGGTGCCGCTGACGGTGACGCCAGAGATGGAAAATGAACCATGAGAGCGCCCAACGGGAACCGTCCGAAGATCCTGGTGGTCGAGGACGAGCAGGTGACCGCGCTGGACCTCCAACGCAGCCTGACGGGATTGGGTTATGAGGTGACGGCGGTGACCCACTCCGGGCAGAAGGCTCTTCAGCTCACGGAGCAGTTCTGCCCGGACCTGGTGCTGATGGACATTCAACTGAAAGGGACGGTGGACGGCATCAGTGCCGCCAATCAGATCCGCGATCGATGGCAAATTCCGGTCGTGTTTGTCACTGCGAACGCAAATAACGAGACCCTGGCCCGCGCCCAAGCTACCGGAGCGTACGGGTATCTCGTCAAGCCGTTCCGCCCCAGAGAATTGAACGCAACTATTCTGGTGGCATTGCACCAGCACCGGCTCGCGCGGGAACTGTTTGCCGAAAGCTCCTGGCTCATGACAATACTCAAAAGCCTGAGCGACGGCGTGATTGCAACCGATGCCGAGGGTCGGGTCCGATACTTGAATCCCGTCGCGGAGGCCCTGACGGGCTGGACGCACGGGGAGGCGGTGGGCCAAGCGATCGAGGAAATTTATCCGCAAACCACGATGGGAGGCGAGCCGATCAAGCAATGCCAGCTACGGAAGGTGCTGGCTTCGGCGGCGCCGGTGGACAAGCAACAATTTCTCCTGCACACCAAGCAAGGCCGCTCAGTGCCCATCGAGGATGCCGCCGCGCCAATTTTAGAACGGGGCCAGGTGCGGGGCGCGGTTACCGTATTTCGTGATATCACAGAGCGCTTGCGGCGCGAACAGCAGCAGGAAAAGGAACGAGGACGGCTGGAGGAGCAGGTGCATGTTACGAGCGAAGCGCTGGGGCATACGCGGGCGGAACTCCGGGCGTTATCCGGCCACCTGCTGGCGGCGCAGGAAGAGGAGCGACGCCGGATTGCGCGCGAGCTGCATGACGACTTTGCGCAACGCGCCGTGATGATGGAGATGCAAGCCGAGCGCCTGGCGCAGCGTCTCCCGTCCGGCGACGGGGAGGCGCAACAATCGCTGGGCAGTCTGCGAGCGCAGATTTCGGCGCTGGCTCAAGGGCTGCGGGAAACGTCCCATCGTCTCCATCCGTCGATTTTGGAGGATCTCGGCCTGCCGGTGGCCTTGCGGAGCCTCGTGATGGATTACCAGGAGAACGGCATCGACATTGTCCTGCGAGTGAGGGATGTTTCCCAGCCCATTCCGCTCGATACCGCCACGGCGTTCTATCGCATTACGCAAGAAGGATTGCGCAACGCGGCCAAGCATGCGGCAGACGCGCCGGTGCGCGTCACCCTAGCCGAGGCGGACAGCGAGTTACAGCTCACGGTCGAAGACGACGGACCCGGCTTCGACTGGAACCAGATTAGGGTGAAAGGCGGTCTCGGGCTGTTGAGTATGCAGGAAAGAGCGCGGCTGGCCGGGGGGATGTTGCTGCTGCGAACGGCTCCGGGCGAAGGCACATTGATCTCGGTACGCGCGCCTCTGCCACGGGAGAAATAGTCCGGCGCGGGCCTGCGTTCATACAGATGAGGCGTCCCGCGAAAAGAGCGCCTTCACCTCGGCGCTGACATTTGTCAGCTTTCCGGTATGCGTATCGATCGGACACCAGAAAGTAAGCGCCCTGGCTATAACGGCTCTGTCGCGCGCGCGCAAGATTTCGGTGTGGCGCTCAAATTTAATTCTCCTGGCATTGCCTACCCAGGTTTTCGCGATAATCGGGTCGCCAAGAAAAGCCGGTTGTTTGTAATCGATCTCGTGGCGCACGACAACCCATAGCAGCCTTTGTTGATCAGCCGCAGGCGCAATAGCCGTCCAGTGGGCCACTGCCGCGTCCTGTACCCAGCGGAGATAAACCACGTTGTTGACGTGACCCAGTTCGTCGATATCGCCCGGTCCCACCGTGATGTTCATCTCAAAAGCTCCGGAGTCCGCGCTCATTTTTATCCAGTGTCGCGCTTTGAATCCAAGAAGGCCCGTTATTTTACCGGCTCCTTGCGCCGCCACCGAATTGAAAGCTGTTTGAAAAGTGTTTGCAACAAAAGACCGCTACTCTGAGGCAGGTCTTTCTCGCAACATTATGAAAATGTATTTTTGTCTGGCGCTGGGAGTGTGTCTGTTTTGCTCCGGCTGGTCCGCGCACGCGCAAACTTCGGCGGGCACTGGTGAGATTTCAGGAACCGTTACCGACTCCTCGGGCGCGGTTGTGCCGAATGCTTCCGTGAAGGTGGACAACGAAAAGCTTGGGATACATCGCGAACTGAAGACGACGGGCGGAGGAGTTTTTATTGCTCCGGCGCTGGTCCCTAACAGCGGCTATGAGGTTACGGTGAACGCTTCGGGATTCGCTGAGTTTCAGCAGCGGGACATCACGGTTCTGGTGGGTAGGAATGTTTCTCTTCCGATTGCGCTTTCCGTAAAGACATCCGCCACGCAAGTGGAGGTGCAGGATGTCGCGCCGGTGGTCGAGATCAAGACTGATGTTTCGCAAAACGTCACGCAGCAGCAGATTGACAATCTGCCGATCAACGGGCGGCGCGTGGACTCTTTCGTGCTGCTGACGCCGGGCGTTGTTCCGGACGGCACGTTCGGGCTGCTCAGTTTTCGCGGCATTCCGGGCGGCAATGACTTTCTAACCGACGGGAACGATACGACTGACAGTTTCTATAACGAGAACGCGGGCCGTACGCGCATACCGACGCAGATTTCGCAAGATGCCGTGCAGGAATTTCAGGTCTTGTCGGATGCGTACACGGCGGAGTACGGGCGCGCGCTGGGGGGTGTCGTGAATACCGTCACGCGCAGCGGGACCAATAACTTTCACGGCACGGCGTATTGGTTTTTTCGCAATCGCACGCTGGATGCGCGTGATCCTTTCTCGACGTTCAATCCTCCCGAAGCCCGGCACCAGTTCGGAGGCAGCTTATCGGGGCGCATCATCAAGGACAAACTGTTTTTCTTTTTGAACACGGAAGAGCAGCGGCGCGATTTTCCGCTCATTTCCAGCATCATTAACCCGTCTGTGGTTAACAGCACGACGCAGACCTGGGTGGGTTGCGGCACAACGGGCGGCGGCGGAACAGCGCTGCTTCCTTCGGCGGCTCAGTGCGCGGCGGCCAACAGCACGTTGAAGCGCTTCTACGGCACGCTGCCGCGAACCGCCGACCAGGATACGGCTCTCGGCAAAATCGATTGGCGGCCGAATGAGAAGAACGCGGTCAGCTTGAGCATCAATTATCAGCATTTTTATTCGCCGAACGGCATTCAAACCGGAGCGGTGGTAACGAGCGGCGGCGCACTGAACAGCAACGGTTACGATGATGTGAACGTGCGCTACGGAAGGGCGGATTGGACGTTGACCCCAACCTCCAGCCTAGTGAACGAAGCGCGTTTCGGCTGGTTCAAGGACCGCCAGTTTGATTCATTAAACAATGATTTGCTGGACCCTGTATTCGGGAATCTGGGCGTATCCGTGAGCGGTCAGGGCATCGGCGGCGCCAACTATCTGCCGCGCATTCAGCCCAGCGAAAATCGCTACGAAGG
>CAXUBB010000018.1:23424-23952 GCA_964249105.1 uncultured Bryobacteraceae bacterium
ATTTTAAATTCGGGGTTGATTACTTCAATACCGAGGACTACACTAACCAGCTTCTCAATGGAAACGGCAGCTACAGCTTTCCGAATATTAACTCCTTCGCGCTTGATTATACGGGCAATACGACGGGCCGAAAGGACTACACCTCCTTTACACAAGCGTTCGGAAACCGGGCGGTTGATTCGGTTGTGAACGAACTGAACTTTTACGCGCAGGATCAGTTCAAGCTCCGGCCCAATCTGACGCTCTATTACGGCGTGCGCTATGAGCACACATTTTTTCCGAAGCCACCCTTAACAAATACGGATTATCCGCAGACCGGGCGCATTCCGGGCGACGATTTGAACTTTGCTCCCCGTCTGGGCTTCGCTTGGAGCTTGAATAATGACAAGACCGTGATTCGCTCCGGGTACGGCATTTATTACGCTCGTTATCCTACCGCCATGGTAAATTCACTGTTTACCACTAACAATCTTTATCAGCAGACATTCGGGCTGCAGACCAATATCGCCGCGCAGGCGGCACTCGCGC
>CAXUBB010000019.1:0-23743 GCA_964249105.1 uncultured Bryobacteraceae bacterium
CGCGCATCTTCACCAGCCGCATCCAGAGATTCGAGCCGGCAATTTTCGTCATGGCCAGCGGCGGCTGCCCATCGATTCCAACGCCTGCCTCCGAAGCGGATACTGGCGCTGCCGTTGGTCCAGGAGCCAGATCGGTAACAAACAGATAATCCTCGCCCCACACCGCCGTGCCCCCGTGCGGCGAAAGCGTTTTAGTGGCTAAACTCGCTAATCCCGGCGAAGCGGCCCCGCCTCGTACCGCCTCCACTAACTGCTGCATGGGATTCTCCTGCGCGCATACAGGTAGTAGCGCGCAAAACACAGCGAGAGCGATTTGTTTCATGAAAGACGCCTTTTGATAATAAGCGGCTTTAGGTGAGGTCCGCCAGATAATTCAAGCGGCCCTGGGCATCGCCGAGCTTATCGGTTGAAATACCCATCGTATCCAGCATGCTGAGATACAGATTCGCCACCGGCGTTTTTTCCTCAAAACGGACGTGGCGTCCGCTCCGGAACGTCCGGCTTCCTCCGGCCAGCAGCACCGGCAAGTCATCGTGATTGTGCCGGTTGCCGTCGCTGATGCCGCTGCCGTAAACCACCATGGTGTGATCCAGCAGAGTGCCGTCTCCATCAGGCGTTTCCTTCAACTTGCGCAGAAAGTACGCGAACTGCTCCATGTGGTGGCGGTTCACTTTCGCAATTTTGTCCATTAATGCCGGATCGTTGCGGTGATGCGAAAGTCCGTGATGTCCTTCCGGCACGCCGATTTCCCGGTAAGCGCGGTTGCTGCCCTCACGTGCCATCATGAAGGTGGAAATACGCGTGATATCCGTTTGCAGGGCCAGCGCCATAAGATTGAACATGAGCTGCGCGTGTTCGGCGAACTCCAGCGGTATGCCGTCCGGTTTCGCCATAGTGGGAACCGCCAGCGTATTTTCCGCCATCTGTTTTTCGGCCATTTGCACTTGCCGCTCCACTTCCCGCACCGCTGTCAGATACTCATCCAGTTTGCGGCGGTCCGTTGATCCCAGCCCGCTTTGCAGCCGCTTCGTGTCGTCGTACACCATATCGAGAATGCTTTGATCAAAGCGCGCCGAACGTGCTCGCGCTGCCGGGTCGCCCGCATCCTCTTCGCTTCCGAACAGTCGCTCAAAGACCGCCCGTGGATTCACCTCCGGCGGATTCGGCACCGTCGGACTCCGCCACGAAATGCTGTTCACATAGGCGCAGCTATAACCCGAATCACAGTTGCCCGCCAGATGCCCATCCTCGCACCCTAGCTCCAGCGAGGCCAGTCGGGTAGCCGAGCCGATCTTCTGAGCTGCTACCTGATCGACCGAGATGCCGACCGAGATATCCGATCCGGCTGTCTTCTTGGGATGTACGCCCGTCAGGAAACTGGCCGAAGCCCGCGCATGATCTCCCGGCCCATCGCCGAGCGCCTCGCCGGTATGGTCCATCAAGCCGCTGAACACCAGCACATTGTCCTGTAAAGGCGCGAGCGGTTCGAGAATCTTCGGCATGGTGAAGGTCCGGCCCACCGCTTCCGGCGTCCAGTTCCGCATATCAATGCCGTTTGGAACATAAACAAAGGCCATGCGGTTCGGAGAGGCTTTCCGGGCGATTGTTTCCGCCGCGCGCAATGCAGGCGTCATGGCGTCCAGCATCGGCAGCGCAACAGCCGCTCCCATGCCGCGCAGCAAACTGCGTCGTGAAAGGTGTTTTCCTGTGACGATCATTTTCCGTTTTCTCCATCGCCTCTTCCCATCTGGAAGGGCACGCTATCAACAATCCCAGTAATTAGACTCGAAAAGCGGTAATTGTTTGCCGCCAGTTGAGCCACAATCCGTTTCGTCGCGGTCCTGTCATACGGCTCCAGGCCCCGCCCTAAAGCATAGATCATCAGCTTCTCCGTCAGGCACTCGGCAAAAGCTTCGCGATTGGACGCGAGAATCTTCTTCAACTCAGCCGAGCCGGTAAACTTCTTGCCGCCCGGCAAAACGCCGCTCGCGTCAATCGGCTGCGACGCGTCTTCCGTGCGCCATTCGCCAATCGCGTTGTAGTTTTCCAGCGCGAATCCGAGCGGGTCCATGCGCGTGTGGCATCCGGCGCACATCGGATTGGCGCGATGCTTTTCCATTTGCTGCCGCATGGTGCCGCTCAGAGCGCCGCCTTTGGCGTCAATCGAACCAACTCCCGGCGGCGGCGGTGGCGGAGGCGCATTCAGAACGTTTTCGAGAATCCACTTGCCGCGTAAAACCGGCGAGGTCCGGGTCGGATACGACGTCACCAGCAGAACGCTCCCTTGCGTCAGGACGCCGCTACGCTCCGTTCCATCCAGTGAGACCCGTCGAAAGTTCCGGCCCTTGACGCCGGGAATGCCGTAAAACTTCGCTAAACGCTCATTCAAAAACGTGTACTGGCCGTCAATAAAATCCAGAATGCTGCGGTCCTCATGCACAATGGCGTTCACGAACAGGCGCGTTTCCGTGTACATGGCCTGCCGCAGTTGCTCATCGAACTCCGGGAACTGGTCGGGATCGGGATGAGCGCTGTCCAGGTTCCGCAATTCCAGCCACTGACCGGCGAAATTATCCACCAGCGCATCCGCTTTCGGGTCCGCCAGCATCCGTTTAACCTGCGTGTGAAGAACTTCCGGCTGGCAAAGCCGCTTTTCCGCCGCCAGTTGCAGCAGTTCCTCGTCCGGCATGCTGCTCCACAGAAAATACGACAAACGCGAAGCCAACTCATAGCTGCTCACCGGATGAACTTCGGAGGAGTTGTTCGGATTCGGGTCCTGCTCAATGCGGTAAAGGAAGTTCGGAGACACCAGAATGGCTTGCAGTCCGATCCGCATGGACTGATCGGTCGTCAATCCATTTTTCTGCGCCAAGGCGACTAGATTGGTCACCTTCGCTACTTCTTCGTTCGTCGCCGGACGGCGGTAAGCCAAACGCATTACATGGCTTACATTCGTACGTATGCACGCCGGGGTGTGCTCCCCCGCCGCATGCCCACAAATGAAAATCCGTTTATAGCTCTCCGGCACGGGTGGAGGAAGCGGGTTAAAGGGACCGCGAATCTCCAGCGCATCCATATAAGTGGGCGGGTTCCCCAGTTCGTGCTGCTTTCTGATCTCCTTCTCATCCGCCGGATTTTTGGCGATCTGCCGGGCAATCGACCGCTGTTCCTTTTCTTCCATCAGCGCGGCGGTTTGGGTTTCTTCGGGACGGGGTGCCCGCTCCGTGAGAAAGGCGCTGAGCAGGTGCTCGCCATAAGGCAGGTGCAGCCGGATCTCATAAGCTCGCGGCTTTTCGCCGTCGCTGATCACTACGTCGCTGGTCTGAATGGGCTTTCCGTCCAACTCCATTTGGATACGGAACGCATCCTTACGGCCCGATACCGCCGCCCGCAGGTCATAATCACCCTCGGCGGGTAGATCGAACTTGTGCTCCAGTTCCAGCCGTATCTCTTTCAAAGGATGATCCGGCGAGTAGCGCATCCGGGTCGCTTTCGGGAGACTGCCGGATGGAATTGCTTCCGCCGCAATCCTTTTCGCCGCCGCAAGATATTTTTCCATCAGAATGGGCGAAACCGACAGTACATCCCCGATATTATCGAAGCCGTAGCCGGAATCATCCGCCGGGAAGTCCGCGGCAGGTTTGAACTTAACGGCCAGCAGGTCCCGGATCGTATTGTTGTACTCGGCCCGGTTCAACCGGTGCGCGGTCAAATGGCCCGGATCAGGTTTGCTGGTTTTGTCGAACTCCGCAAATTGCGCCTCAATCCAGTCGGTAATGGCCGCAACCTGTTCCGGCGCGGGTTGCGGCAATCCTTTGGGCGGCATCTCATGAGACCGCAGTCGCGCAACCACCTTTTCCCACACCGCCCGGTCGTGGAGCATTGAAGCGGTGTCATGGTACTTGGTGAGCGCCAAACCCGCTGTTTTGGCCTGCTCGTTATGGCACATCGCGCAGTTCTGTTTGACAAAACCTGTGATGTTCGTATCGAAAGCGGCCTGGTTCGCTTCCGGTTTGCCATCCGGAGTCGCGGCCCGTGGATAAACAGCAAAGGCGCTCAGCAACGCTGCCGTTCCCATCCAACTTGCTGCTGCTCGTAAACGCTTCCCTTGGGCGGCTGTGTGTTGTTTCAAGTCCGAACGGAGACCTCAGATGGATGCCCCAGCAGGACGAAAGGACGCCACTGAGGAGTTCTTTCTATCACATCATATTTTTCAACAAATTGCACTGCCAGTTTGAGAAAGCGGCCACTTAAACCACATCAAGCAGCTTTCGAGAGAAACCGCCGCTTTTTGCGCCACTGCTTTAGTGATTAACAGGCGGCTGCGCTCGGCCCAGCTAGAAAGACATTTTAATGCAAGTCAATATGCGGCGGGAGCAGAGAAAATCCTCCCAAAAGAAATACTCGGTTTCCTGGCAGGACGAAAGCGGCATTACCCGTTCTGTCCAGGTTCACGGCACGGACATGTCGGGTTCCGGCATCGGTATCCGCTGTCCCCTGGAGATCCGCAAGGGTACAAGGATCTACATACAGGCCGAAGATGGGCATCCTGCCGGCTACAGTGTGGTCCGCCATGCGACTCGGCGCGGTGTTAACTATATGATTGGACTCGAACTGGAGGAGGCGGCCCAGCAGGAAAGTCCAAAAGAGAGTGAGCCGACGGTTAATCACTACGAATTTTTACAGATCAGCCCCAACGCCCAGACCGAGACGATCCAGCGCGTCTATCACTTCCTCGCGGCCCGCTACCATCCGGACAATCCGGAAACGGGCGATCCGGAGCGATTCATCCTCTTAAATCGAGCTTACGAAGTGCTCTCCCATCCCGAGCGCCGCGCACGCTACGATGCCACGCTGCAGGAAAACGGAACACACCCGAACGCCTTGTTTGATTCAGTTGATTTCCTGGATGGGGTCGAGGGCGAACTCAACCGGCGGATGGCCGTGCTCGCCCTGCTTTATCGGAAGTGCCGCGCCAACATCCACAATCCCCAGGTCTCATTGCTCGATCTGGAGGGCCAGATGGGGTTTCCGCGCGAGTACCTGGATTTCACGCTTTGGTATCTGCGCAGCAAGAAATATCTCCAGCAAGAGAATGGCGCTGAGTTCTCGCTGACCTGTTTGGGAGTGGATTACGTCGAAGACAATTTCGTGAAGCTGCCCCTGCTTCACAAGCTCCTGAATGCGGGCACCGCTTCGGCTGATGACTTCAGGGGTGAAGCCAATGAGAAGACCCCGGAGCGCCCCGCCGAAATCGGCCTGCTCGGCCCTGGAGAAAAGGAGCCGGAAAAAATGGGGCGAGGAAGATAAAGCCCATTGTTGCTCCTAGGCCGTTTTGGGGCGGCGGAGTAACTCGGAGATGGTCGCAACATCCGTCATGACTGCATCTCCGGCAAACTTCAGACTTTCCAGTGACCGCTCTGCGGCTTCCGGGTGCCCTGCACCACAGGCATCCGTCACCACGATTGGGATGTAGCCGAGGTCCGCGGCATGTCGGACGGTTGGCTCAATTCCTACTTCGAGCGCCACGCCCAGAATAGCCACGGAAACAATTCCGCAGTCGCGCAGCGCAATGTTCATAGGCGTTCCCTCAAAAGCCGACATGGTGATGCGGTCAAAAACCGCTTCGGTCGGCAGCGCCGGCAGTTCAGGAAGCAACTGAAAGCCGGGGGAATCCCGATGAAAAGCAGCCTGAATCTTCTCGGGCGAATCAACATGCTGCCAAGCCATAGCCATCCGCAACTGCGCGATTCCGGCGACTTCCTTCGGCAGCGTCATATAACGCGTGAAAAACACGCGGTACCCGCCGTCCCGCGCTGCTTGAACGACCTCCATAACCTTCCTGATGATCTCGGCGCCATTTCGGATCTGATTAAGAATTTCAACCTGCATGTCGTAAACAATCAGCGCCATCGTGCTTGGATCGCACATCTCGGCAAGTGTCTGCGGCAGATTCAAACCAAACGCGTTTTGCATTCTTAAAACCCGATCTGCTTATTGCACTCGCGTGCGGTCGTATGGCTCGTTCACATCCACCGTATCTTTCATCAAGCTCTCGATGGGCAAAGGCGCTTGCAGCGGAATGTAGAACCATTCGAGATATCCGGCCTTGGACATCGGGAAGTCAGCAACGTATTTCTTAGCGTCTTCAACACTATCCAGTTCAAAAACGATAATTACACCCGGCTCGTCCGCCCGCGCATAGTTTTCACGAACTATCCCTGCCTTCCAGAGCCGCCACACATTGGCAACTTCCTCAGGGAGAAGCGGCTGAATGGTTTCCATTGTGACTCCCGGTTTGAAACGATCATATGCTATGATTTTCAACGCCTAACACTCCTAATTTGTGGGGTTTACTGCGCGCATGTCCAGTATGGGCCAGGCTGCCCCGCCGTACAAGTAGGCACTTTTAGGTAACCGGAAAACAATCATGTTCCAGCGAATGAGCGAACGCGAATGTCCTGTCAAATTGACGGTCGACATTATCGGAGGCAAATGGAAAACACTGATTCTGTACTTTCTGAAGAGTGGCCCGCAAAGGACGGGAGCGCTCCATCAGCGCATTATCGGTATCAGCAAAAAAATGCTGACGCAACAGCTAAGAGAAATGCAGCGCGATGGGCTGATCGAGAGAAGAGATTATGGAGAGGTGCCGCCCAGAGTCGAATACTCGCTGACTAAGCACGGTGAAACGCTGAAGCCGCTCCTCGGATTGATGGCGGCATGGGGAACGAAACATCGGGTGAGATACGGCAGAATGCCAAGCGAGGGGACTGAATCCGGTGTAAGACGAGTATCGCGGTAAAATACCTTGGTGCGGATGGGGAGACTTGAACTCCCACGCTCTTACGAACACTGGAACCTAAATCCAGGGCGTCTGCCAATTCCGCCACATCCGCAAGCAAATTAAGCTTTTCTCAGCGTATCATTGCGGCCATCTTCGCCGCGGGTTTGCTTTGCAGGAAACTCAGGAACTCCTTGGGATCTCGCGTCAGTTGCGGGAACGTAGCGATCACGTTTTGATTCGCATCCATCAGGACATAAAACGGAATGGAAGCCGTTCCGAACTTCTGATCTTCCAGCCTTTGATTCTTTTCCGATTCCGCGTCCGTGCCGTCCGTATAAAGATCAACCACCACCAGATTCTTCACCACCGATTGGATCTCCGGGCGGGTAAACATGTTCGCCTTCATCCAATGGCAATTGGTGCAAGCGTATCCCGTAAAGTTGACGAGAACCAGTTTATCCGCTTCCCGGGCCGCAGCCAGAGCGCCGTCCAAATTGTTCTTAAAGGCCGCATTCCCGGCCTCAGCGGTTATGGCGGAAGCGCCAAATACGCTGCCGCTCCCCTCCGGAATAAAAGCGTCCAGATCGCCCAAGCGCGCATTAAATAGGCCCGGTATTAAGCTGACGGAGAAAATCAGAAAACAAGCTGCAATCAAAGCGCGTGTCACCCCTAAGCGCTCATCGCGCTTAATGCCTTCCATCGGCAATAACCCGAGCAAATACAATCCCGGCAAAGCAAACAATACGATCCACGCCGCCAGAAATCGCTCCCGCGTCAGCCAGTGCGTTTGCAGCACCTGATCGATGTTGCTGAGGTACTTCAGCATTACCGCCAGCACCACAAAGCCCAGCACCACTTTGACCCGCGACATCCAGCCGCCGCTGCGCGGCAATCGCTTCAAGTAATTCGGAAACAGCGCCAACAGGAAAAACGGAGCCGCCAGCCCGGTCGCGAACGAAAACATGCCGAAGACCGGCATCGGTCCTTTTGTCTGCACCGACGCCACCAGCAAAGGCCCTACAATCGGACCAATGCAGGCGAAAGATGTTAAGGAGAACGTCAGCCCCATTAGCAACGTCCCGGCGTATCCGCCGGCTTGGGAGACAGTATTCAAGCGGGTCAAAAGCCCTGAGGGAAGCGTTAGCTCAAAAGCTCCCAACAGGCTCAGTCCGAAGACCAGAAAGACCAAAGCGATAAATCCGTTGATCCAGGGACTTGAACCCAGTTGAACTACGCCGAACGGTCCCGCAATGGCGGTAATCAGAAATCCCAGGCACGTAAATAGAACAATAATGCCCAGGCAAAAAACCAGCGCTTGCATCAAACCGCTGCGTTTGCTTTGGTCACCCCCGCCCTGATTCAGGAAGAACGAAACCGTGATCGGAATCATCGGAAATACGCAAGGCGTGAAGAGAGCCGCCAGCCCAAAAGCAAAGGCGGTCAGCAGGAATGTCCAGGAACTCTCCTCCCGCGCCGCTGGTCCGGATGAAACCGGCCGTTGTTGCTGCGTTGAAGGCGCGCTGCTCGGAGCAACCGCGTTTGCCGCGGCGGGAACCAGCGAATATCCCGCAGGCACTTGAAAGCTCGCTTGAGCGGCTCCCGTCACAAAGACCACAGGAGTTGCCGCTGTCTTCTTGACCGGATTCAGGCACTTTGTGTCGGAACAAGCCTGATAACGCGCTGTCGCCTCAAAGGAGGCGGAACCAGCCGCGGACGAGTTGGAAGCTGCTTCCAGCAGAAACGTGACCGTTCCCGTGTACGTTTCCGTATCGACGCCGAAATTAGGATCGAGCTTTCGAACCGGTTCGGGCCGATAAACCTTGTAAGTGGTAAACGCCGGATTCGGAGCCAGCCCCAGTTTGGTGATGATCGGTCCGCCTTGCGGCGTAGTGGGTGAATAAAGATGCCAGCCCGGTTCAATCGTGGCCTTCAACTCCAGATAAATTGCCGAGCCGGGAGCAATCTGCCCATGGCCGCTCACCGGGGCCAGCGTCCACTGGACCGGATCTTCCTTCGCGCCCGCCAGCCCCAGTAAGCTCAGGGCCAAAAGAACAATACGCAGCATAAAGAAACCTGCCTAGGCTGATGTGCCAACACTTAATTCGGATGCAATGCGGCCGTTTATATTTCCTTCCGCGAATTCCTTGGCGATGCGAATGGCGTTTCGGATCGCTTTCGCGTTCGAGCGGCCATGGCAGATGACGCAAAGGCCATTCAACCCCAGCAGGGGAGCGCCGCCAAATTCGGCGTAATCCACCCGCTTTTTGAAGTCCTGAAAAGCGCCTTGCGCCAGAAAGGCGCCCATCTTGCGGGTCAGGTTGGCCGTCAGCGTCTCTTTCAGCATCTTGCGGATCATCTCGACCAGACCTTCACTGACCTTCAGCGCCACGTTGCCGACAAATCCATCACAAACGATCACATCCACCGAGCCGGTATAAACATCCTGGCCCTCGACATTGCCGATGAAGTGGATGTCTTTCAAGGCTTTCAGCAGCGGTTGGGCTTCGTGCGTCAGCGCATTTCCCTTATGATCCTCTTCGCCAATGGAAAGCAGGCCCACCCGCGGCCGTTCCATATGGAGAATGACGCGCGCATAAGCTTCGCCCATCACGGCAAATTGCGCCAGCATTTTCGGGGTGCAATCAACATTCGCTCCTACGTCGAGCATGACGGCGGATGAGCCGTTGACCGTGGGAAAGGCGGAAGCCAGAGCGGGACGGTCCACTCCCGGCAACATGCCCTGCACCATCTTGGCGGTTGCCATCACCGCGCCCGTATTGCCGGCGGAAACAATGCCTTGCGCCACTCCGTCCCGGACCAGGCGGGAAGCTACGCGAATAGAGCTGTCTTTTTTGGCGCGAACGGCTTTCCCGGCGCTATCCTCCATTGTGATCTGTTCGCTCGCGTGTTTAATTTCGAGCGGCAAACTCCGCCAGCCGGAATGCCGGTCCAGCTCCTTGCGAATGACTTCTTCGCGGCCCACCAAAACAACATTAACATCGAAAGCCTTGACCGCCTCCAACGCGCCTTCGATCTCTGGTTTAGGGAAATGATCGCCTCCCATGGCATCAAGGGCTATGGTTACCATGTGGAGAGTTTACAGGCAGTGAGAATTTTGGAAAGGGACGAAGGGCGGCAAAACGGAAACCTAAGCTTCCACAACTTCAATCACTTCACGTCCTTTGTACTTGCCGCAGTGCGGACAAGCGCGGTGAGGGCGGATCTTCTCATGGCAGTTCGGACACTCGGACACCTGCGGGATGCGCAGCGCATCATGGGCACGGCGCGTCGAAGTGCGGCGTTTCGAGTGGCGGCGTTTCGGATTCGGCATAGTTCTTCTTCTACTCTCTTAACTTGTTTAATCGATTATTTTCATGGAACGGCTACGGAGCCATTCAGTTATTGGGGCCAATCTCAGCTCGAAAACTTTTCAAGCCGCTCCAGCGGTCATCAACAGTTTGCTGATGACAGCCGCAATCGCGCCCGTTACGATTTTGCCCGCAGACCGGGCAGATTCCTTTGCAAGCCTCGTCACAAACAAGCTGCATCGGTAAAGCTAATAAAACCACTTCGCGCAGGATATCATTCAACGCCAGCCCATTTCCTTCGTAATAGCCGACCTCGATACCCGCCTCATCCACTTCCTCCTCGCCGCCCGCGCTCTCATCGGTCGGCATATACACCAGATCAAAGCGGTTCTCAATCGGAAACGTGGTAACTTCCAGGCAGCGGTCACAAGTGGCGGTCATAGTCACTTTCAGATGACCTTCCACCCGGATTTCACCGATGGAACGGTTTAGCAGTTGCGCCGAACCCTCCGCCTGCAACGAAGAAGCCTGAGTAATGCTGTTGTCGAACTCGATTTCGCCTGCTGGAATCTCGACTTTGAAACGAACAGGGCGCTGTTCCAGTTGTTGGAGGCTTATAAACACAATAAACCTTCTCCCCACAGTATCCGTGGAGGCGCAAAGTGTCAGTATAGCAGGAGTTACCGGATTTTTGTAGGCGCTTTCATGCCCGTGATGGTGGTGAGGTACGAGAGCGAAGACACGCCCAAGTTCCCATCCCCACCAAAGCGGCCCCGAGCAGTGTAAGCGTACCCGGCTCCGGCACGGGCGTGAGCAGGTAGCTATAGGATGGCTCGCGATACCCGCTATGAATAGCTAAAATTTGGCCGTTGTTATTGATGCTTATAGCCCCAGTGAGCGTTAAGTTCAGCGTAGGGTCAATAAAATCGTTGAGGTCTCTCATCTGACCGTTGCTATAGATAAAGGCGTGAGAGAGAGTGGATATAGTCTGGGAAGCGGATGTACTGGAACTACCCACTACCTGCCCGACATCGTTAAGGCTCTCGCCATAACTGTTTCGGCCGCCTAGTGTCCCCAAATCCTGCATTTGACCGTTGCTGTGGAGGAAGGCATGGTCATCACCAGCTGAGTTTTCAGAGATGCCTATTACCTGTCCCGCATTGTTGATGGCCAGGCCTCGGCTGAAGGAACCGCCCAACGTGCCCAGATCCCTTATCTGGCCGTTGCTGTAGAGAAAGGCGTGATCATTATTCATGGAGGTTGTGGAATCACCTGTTACTTGGCCGACGTCGTTGATGCCATAGCCGTAACTGTCGCCGCCTCCCAAGGTGCCCAGATCTCTCATCAAACCATTGCCGTAAAGAAAAGCGTGCGAAGTGCCATCAAGCGTTCCGGAAAAGCCCGTCACCTGTCCCCCATTGTTGATGCCGTAACCGTAACTGCCGCTATCTCCTCCCAAGGTGCCTAAATCCGCCATCCGGCCATTACTATAGAGGAAGGCGTGATTACCGCCAGCCGGCACGCCAGCGTATCCTGTCACTTGTCCTTTGTCGTTAATACCGTAACCGGTACTGGAGAACCCCCCCAACGTGCCCAGGGCGGGGATTGGGCGTTGGCTATATAGAAAGGCGTCACCATTAGTGAGGTTACCTGTTATCTGTCCTGCATTGTTGATGCTGTAAGCGTAAACCGATATGCCCAGATCCGTCACGCTGTAAAGAGCATCGGCTGCCATGCCGGGAACCCATGCCAACATCCCCAGAATGAGCCAGGATTGTACTGCCATTCCCTGTCTCCTAAACAGTTTTCTTTTCACGAACCAACTTGCGCCTGCTTGTAGCCTGAAGAGTCGTTTCATAGTTCCTCCGGCCTGTATGAATTTTACTCTGACTTTACTACCCCAGATTGAGCGTTTAGGGACAGCTAATAACCTGAACTTCCGTTTTGGCGTACGAGAGGATTTATCTTGGACAGGCACATATAGGTATGCCCGAAACTTTAGCCAATTTGCTCTACGACAATTATCTGCCTTTCCGCCTATACGCCGAGCACAAAAACGGCGCGACGCCTGCCCAGCTCGCCGCTGCGTTTGCCGTGTCGGTGCAGTGGGTAGAGGAGCGTATCGAAGCCGCCCGGCTGTGCATTGAAAAACAAGTGCGTTTGGAACTGGTGAACTAACCGTAACGCCGCGCCCGTAATTCCTGTCAGGAAATTCTACGGTTTGTTTTGTTCCTGTGATTGCGACTGTACTATGATTTGGGTGTACGCTTCCAAGTTGGAATTGATGCTAACGCCAATGTCGTCAAAGAACATCGTCGTTCGTTGCCTAAGAAGAATCATTGACCGTTTGATTTCGCGTTCTCTACTGCTCTGAAGAACTTCATTCCCTTACGGTTCTCTAAACGTTAACCTGCTCCTCGCGAGGTGGATTATCGCCTGGCTGATAGTAAAATTCAGCGCATTCCTCTGCCAACACTCCCCCGACCAGCTCGATGTCTTCCCGGAAGGCATCTTTAATCAGGTCAGCGGTGTTGAAGTGCTTAGTGTCAAAGTACATGCTATGCACGTCGTTGCGCGTCGCGCCGTAAACGATTCGCGTGATCTTGGCCCAGACACAGGCAATACTGCACATTCCGCAAGGCTGGAGCGTGCAGTAAAGAGTGCATCCGCGAAAGTCAGTCGTTTGCAGCTTTTCCCCCAATTTACGTAAAGTCACAATCTCCGCATGCGCCGTGGGATCGTGCCTCAGCTCCGCTTCATTGTGTCCCGCCGCGAGCACTTCGCTCCCGCGAACGATCACGCAACCCACTTCTCCCGCGCCCGGCGTCCGATCGCCTTGGCGAGCTTGTTCAATTGCTAGTCGCATAAAGCGTTCATCTTCGGGCAAAGCGCCACGACTTTGGGCAGACATAAACTACTAACCTAATCTAAGCCGTCGGCTCGTTCTGGGTACGGGTCAGCCAATTGCTGAGAAGCTGCCACGGACGAAATTGAATCGGCTTGATGTCTTTTGCCGAAGTCGGCGTGGTTGTTCCTTTTGCTTTGGGCAGCACGGCGCTATTCGCCAGATGTCCAACGAACTGCGTTGCATCCGGCGCAATACCGGCAAAACGCGCCGCCAGATAGGCATCGAGGCCAATGGTGATTTCCGTCCGGCCCTCGACGACCGCTTGCCGGATCTTTCGCGCCGCCGCCTCGGAAGAGTGCGCCACGCCGGGCAGGGAAGCGCCCAGGCTGAACCATCGGTATTCCTTTTCCAACTCGCCCACCACGATGGCGTTCGGATATGATCCCGTGCGCATCAGCCCCGGACAAACCGTCGTCACGCGAATGCCCTTCGAACGCAATTCCGCATGCAGGGTCTCGGAAAATCCGACCGCCGCGAACTTGCTTGCCACATACGGGGCCAGATGCGGAACCGGAATCTTCCCGCCAATGGAGGCAATATTTACAATCGCGCCCGCGCGCCTTTCGAGCATCTGCGGAAGCACGGCCTGAGTCATTTGCAGGGCGGAAAAAAAGTTGCTCTCCATCGCTTCCCGGTATGCTTCGAGCGGCTGTTTTTCAATCGGTCCGACATAAATGACTCCGGCATTGTTAATCAATATCTCCACGCGCCCGAAATGTTCCGTCGCCTGCCGGATCAGCTTTTCGCATTCCGCCGCTTCCCTTACGTCGCAGGCAACGAGCAGCACATCCTGGGCGGAGGAAAGCGCGTCCCACTCCAGCAGGAAACCGCGTGCCCGCTCCAGTTCCGCCATATCGCGCGCCGCCAAGACCAGCCGTGATCCCGCCCTACCGAACTCCGCAGCCATTTGAAGACCCAGGCCGCGAGATCCGCCCGTGATAACAACCACTTTGCCGGCCACCGGCGTCGGTTCCGGTTTTTGAAGCAAGGCGCGTACAAGGGCCACGCCCGCCATGGCTCCGCCCACACCTATCGCAGCCATTGATATTTTTTTTACATCCAGTATCGGCATAAAATTTAGGCAACCTCCCGGCGCGTCCCCATGCTCGGATCCATGGCGAGACCCGGGCTCGCCGCCTCGCAATTATCACAGTTGCGGCAAGGACCGTGAAAGTCATCGCCGAAGTATCGAAGCAGATGTTCGCGGCGGCAGGAACCGGTGTCGGCATATTCGCGCATCTGACGGAGACGCTCTTTATTCATCTCCTGGCGCAGTTCCTGCTGCTCCGCCGCTTCCTGAATCGCCTCCTCCACTTGAGCGCTTTCTCTTAACTGAACTTCGCCGGTAGGCAGAGTTTCGACCACGCCCGCATCTTCCAAACGCTGAAGCGCGCCCGTCAACTTGCGCGCGGAAAAATTGGTTCCTTCGGCAATCTTTTGGGGCGTAACCGGCTGGTCCTGTTCGGCCATCGCCTTCACCACTTCTTCAAGCTGCTCCATCTGGATCTTGCCCTGACCGGTGTGAAAAGCCTGCGCGCCGATGTCCTGCTCGCGAAAAAACAGAATCGCTTCGGCCTTTTCGCCGTCCCGGCCCGCCCGGCCAATCTCCTGATAGTAGGAATCGAGCGAATCAGAAGCATCATAGTGGTACACAAACCGAATATCCGCCTTATTGATTCCCATGCCGAAAGCGTTGGTGGCCATAATCACCTCGGCGTTCCCTGACATGAACTTGTTTTGAATCTCCTCCCGCTCCGCTGCCTTCAGTCCCGCGTGGTAATAGAGCGCTTCGGTTCCTTCTTCGGCCAAGCTGCGCATGATGGTCTCCGCCGTTTTGCGCGCGCCTGTATACACAATGCCCGGTTTCTCCGCCCAGCGGACATGATGAAGCAAAGCCTCCATTTTCTTCTCTTCTTCCTTGAAATGATCCACGCGCAAGTAAATATCGGGACGGTCAAAACCGCCGACCAGAACCTTGGGCTTTTGCATGCCGAGCCGCCCCATGATCTCCTCCCGCACCCGCGCCGAGGCCGTGGCCGTCATCGCCAGCACCACGGGATAGTTCAGCCGTTCCGCCGCATGGCCCAGGTGCAGGTAGTCGGGCCTGAAACAATGCCCCCATTCGCTGATGCAGTGCGCCTCGTCAACCGCAAACAACGCGATCTTGGCTTTGCTTAATGCCTCGATGGTTTCCTCTTTGCGCAGTTGTTCCGGGGCCAAAAAAATGAACTTGTAGCGCCCTTTCTGAATCTGCTTAAGGTTCTCTCGCAATTCGGACGCTTTCTGGGTCGAATTGATAAGGACGGCTTCCGCCGGTGTGTCCTGCGACTGAATCGAGTCCACCTGATCTTTTTGCAAAGCGATCAAAGGTGAAATCACAAGCACGGGACCGTCCATCATCAGTCCGGCAATCTGATAAATGGCGGACTTTCCCGCGCCGGTCGGCATGACAACCAACGTGTCTTGCTTAAGGAGCAAAGCGCGGATTGCTTCTTCCTGTCCGCGCCGTAGCTCCGTGTATCCGAACTTTTTTTGGGCAACCGAACGAATATCCGGCTGTTTCGCTGAGCGCGCCTTCGAACTAGGCATTCGAAAATGTGATTGCTTAGGGTAAGCCATTGTTACAGCAGATATATTGCGGTTATCACGCAATTTACATGACACTTCAAATGTTCATTACAATCTCATGAATGATGAATGACATTAGCCGACTACCGCATGAGTTGGACCGCGAAAAGCGTCAATGCAAAGCCATTATTGAGACGCCTAAGGGAAGACGCACGAAATTCAAGTACGAAAACGATTCAGGCCTGTTTTCGCTTTCCAAGGTGCTTCCGCAAGGCTTCAGCTTTCCATTCGACTTTGGGTTTATTCCCTCGACCGTCAGTGAGGACGGAGATCCGCTCGACGTCGTCGTGCTCATGGACGAACCCGCACATGTCGGCTGTTTGCTGCAGGTGCGTTTACTGGGAGCCATCAAGGTTGAGCAGACATCCGAGGGCAAAAAGATAACCGACCCGCGGCTTGTCGGAGTGCCGATCCAGTCTTTCGACTTTGCAAACACTCAGGAGTTGAATGATTTACCCCATGATTTAGCGCAGCAGATAACGGAATTTCTCGCTCTCTACAACAAAAATTCCGGTACTCAAGACAAAGTAACTGGAACGTGCCATGCGGAGGAAGCAATGAATTTACTGGAAGAAAGTTCCCGTAATTTCGAGAAGCAGAATAAACGTCCGTAAGCTGAACATGCCAGCTACATCGCCTCTTTCCAACCTTTACGGATTAACCACCAGTTAGCCGGAAAACTGGTGAAGAAACCAATCACCATGGCGATCTGCATCAAAAACCAGTAGCGCGGGTCATTCGGCTCCAGCCGCGGCTGGAAATGGTTGTGCATCCAGCCCATGAACACAAGCATTCCGATTTCAAACGCGATGAGTGAAATGGTGTCCGCCTTCATGGCCGCCTTGATTCCAGGCCAGCCGGACAAGTGGCGCATGGGAGCGATGGAGAAGTACTGGAACACAATGCCCAGTAAATAGGCCAACGCGAAATCCAGCGCGAAGCTGCCAAAGAGCCTTGAGTCGGCGAGAGTAAAGCCGGTCAGAAACGCAATCCACTCCGCGCCGAAATCACCGAGCGTGCAACCGGCTCCGCAATGCGTCACGCCCACCCAAACCTTCTGCCAAAAAGGGCGCTCCTGCGAGTGTTGGCCGTTATGGGTCATCTCTTTCTGCCGCCCAAACGCAAAATAAGTCACTAAAGCAAATGGCCCAAAGTAGAGTCCCGTGATCGGCCAGACAAAATTCATCACTGCCATCTTCTGCCGGTGCAAAAGCACATCCACCGCGATAATCAGAAATGAAACAAAGGACGCCAGCAGGAACCAGACACTAACTTCCCGGAGCATTTTTATAACTCAACTTTCCGCAGACGCAGCGCGTTAGCAATCACCGAAACCGAACTGAAAGTCATCGCCGCGCTGGCAATCATCGGGCTCAGGACAATGCCGAAAAACGGATACAGAATCCCGGCGGCAATCGGGACGCCCAGGACGTTATAAATGAATGCGAAGAACAGATTCTGCCGGATGTTCCGCATCGTGGCGTGGCTTAACCGCACAGCACGCAAAATGCCGCGCAGATCTCCATGCAGAAGCGTGATCCCGGCGTTCTCAATTGCTACATCCGTGCCCGTTCCCATGGCAATGCCGATCTGGGCGGCGGCCAGCGCGGGCGCATCATTCACGCCATCCCCGGCCATCGCCACAATATGCCCTCCTGCCTGCAGTTTCCTGATGGCGTCCGCCTTCCCGTTCGGCATCACTTCCGCCTGCACATCTTCAATACCTAGCCGCTTGGCAACCGCCATCGCCGTGTCACGATGATCGCCGGTTAAGAGCGCAACCCGCATTCCCTGTTTCCGCAGCGTTTGGATCACTTCGGGCGTGGATGATTTAATCGGATCGGCCACGACCAGCAGACCCGCAGGCTCGCCATCAATCGCCACAAAGACCACTGACTCGCCGGCTGACCGCCTCGCCTCCGCCCGCCGCACTAACTCTTCCGTGCCGACGTTCGACGCCCGCAACAGGCCGGCATTGCCAACCGCTACCGTTTTCGCATTGACAATTCCACGAACGCCCCCACCCGTGGCGGACTCGAAATTATCCGCTCGCGCCAGCGGTAGACCGCGCTCCTGAGCGGCGGTAATCACCGCGCTTGCCAGTGGATGCTCGCTCAACTGCTCCAGGCTCGCCGCAAGCTGAAGAATCTCATCCTGGGAAAACCTGCCAAGTGTTTCCACATCAGTGAGCTTCGGCTTGCCTTCCGTCAGCGTACCCGTCTTATCCACAGCGAGAGTGTCGGCTTTTCCCAACACCTCCAGCGCTTCCGCATTACGGACCAGCACGCCCGCGCTCGCCCCGCGTCCCGTGCCTACCGTAATTGACATCGGCGTCGCCAGTCCCAGCGCGCACGGGCACGCAATAATCAGGACCGCTACCGCATTAACCAGCGCATGCGCCAAGCGTGGTTCGGGACCAAAAAACGCCCACAGGATAAACGTCACAGCCGACACCGTTATCACCGCCGGAACAAACCACCCCGCGACCCGATCCGCCAGACGCTGAATAGGCGCACGGGTGCGCTGCGCTTCGCTGACCATCCGCACGATCTGGCTCAGCAGCGTATCGCTTCCCACATGTTCAGCGCGCATGGTGAAACTTCCCGTCGTATTCACTGTGCCTGCCATAACGCGGGTATCCTGCTCTTTCTCAACCGGCATCGATTCGCCCGTCACCATGGACTCATCGACCGCGCTCCTGCCTTCCAGCACAATGCCATCCACAGGAATCTTCTCGCCCGGACGGACCCGCAGAGTATCGCCAACTCTGACCTGATCAAGGGGAACATCCCGCTCGACCCCGTTCTCCATGCGTCGTGCTGTATTCGGCGCAAGCTTCAACAGCGACTTGATCGCATCTCCCGTCCGGCTGCGCGCATTCAATTCCAAGACCTGACCCAGCAGCACCAGCGTTGTAATCACCGCCGCCGGTTCAAAGTAAAGCGGAAGCTCCCCATGCCCGCTCCGGAACGATGGCGGAATCAGCGCGGGAAACAACAGCGCGGCCACGCTGAACAGATAAGCAACGCCCGTACCCAGCGCGATCAGCGTAAACATGTTGAAGTAACGCGTAACAATCGACTGCCACCCGCGCTGAAAGAAAGGCCAGCCGCCCCAGAGGACTACCGGCGTCGCCAACGCAAACTGAACCCAACCGCCGAATAGCGAATGCATCCCGGTATTTCCAAATAACTGGAGAATCATGGCGAGGAGAAACGGCACGGTCAGAGCAACGCAGATCCAAAATCGCCGCCGCATGCCGCGCAGTTCCGTATCATCGGCCTCGCCTGTGGCCTGTACGGGTTCCAGCGCCATGCCGCACTTCGGGCAGCTCCCCGGACCCATCTGCCGCACTTCCGGGTCCATCGGACAGGTGTATTCAACATTTTGCGCGTTCGCCGGAGGCGCGCTCACGCGCGAAGCGGGCTCCAGATATTTCTCCGGGCTTGCTCTGAACTTATCGAGGCACGGTGAACTGCAAAAGTAGTACGTCGTCCCTTTATGCTCAAATGTGCCAATGGCATCCTGCTCCTCAATATCCATGCCGCAGACCGGATCATGATGCAGAACCGGCTCTTTCCGAAGCGCAGGCTGCGCCGGAGCTTTCGAGATGCCGCCGAGCATGACAAGATTCTGCTGCGCGGCTGGAGAAGGCAGCGGCTTACGCTGCAAGTAGCGGTCGGGATCTCCCTCAAATTTCTTTTGGCAGCCTGGGCAACAAAAGTAATAGTCCTTTCCTCGATGAACGGTGTGCGCCGCTGCTTTCCGCGGGTCTACTTGCATTCCACAAACAACATCTTTTTCCATATCAGTTTCTTGAACTACGTCCGCGCTTTCAGCCGGAAACGCACAAACATATTGACGCCCCACGGATGAGCGCCATAGTACGGCTGCAAAGCGGCATCAATGACATAAGTTGATACGTTCGCCCCGAGGCCGGTCTGCGCATCGCGAAATAAATCGACATCGCGCGTGTAGCCAACCGTGAAAGCGTTTACCTGGAAGGCCGGATTCCCGGTCTCGTTGGTCGTTTGCGCGGCCAGACGCGGATTATTGGCAAATAATTCATCGCGCTGACTCCATTCATACCGGCCCGTGACGAAATTTTTGCGCGAGAACGGGACCACGGTTTCCGCTGTCACGGCGTTAACAGTATGTCGCTCATCCGTTTTGTAGTCCTGGCCCCAGATCAGGCTTGTGGCCCAGGAGTTTCCATGGCCGGTGGGCCGAATGTACTCCACCGAGGCCGTGGTGCGGACTTCGTCGCCGGGTTGTGACTCTTCCGGTTTGTGCAGCCGCCCGACGGAGACTTGCCCGGACCAGTTCTTACCGGGGTACACGCTTAATCGCGTGGACCACGAATCCATGGAGCCATAGTCAAAATTCCAGCGGTTTTCATTCGGCTCCCGACCATAAAACCCGGACGCTTCGAGCCGCATTTTCTTGTAGCTGATCCCGGTTGTCACGACATTATCGGCGATGTGCGTCGAGTCTTCCCAGTGATGGCCGAGAGCGGCTTGGGGAAGTTCCATGGCGCTGGCGCGGTGCGGGTAAGCGACCGGTCCCAAGGCCGGTTCGCCCACGGGCGCGTAGTACACGTTCCAGGTGGCGTTCTCGCCGAGCGAATGCGCGTACTGAACCCCCACCTCCATGAATAGGTCATGCGGGTGCTGTCCATCGACAATCGATTTGCCAAACGCCGTCTCGCCCGTTTGAAACAGTAGGGGATAACGGCGGTCCGTGATCGTGGCGGGTTCCAGACTCATCATGGACCGGAGCATGATGCTGCCGCCGCCTAACTTATGAATGGCGCCGAGCATGCCCCAGTTCGTCGAATACAGCTTGTCCGCGCCGCGTGGACCGGACTGCTGCGTATCCACCACGAAAGCCTGCCCCATCCACATCAGATGCCAGCCGCCCACTTGGGTCATCAGCATCGGCATCGGCCAGGCGGAGGGCTGAAACGCCGTGCCCGAGCTTTCTCCCATGAGAAACATCTCCGCCGCGTTCATCTTCATACTCATGCCGCTGTGATCCATACCGGGCATATCCGGCATGGAGTCCGGCTGCTGCGCCAGCGCGGCGCTCCCGCAAACGGCGCACATCAGCCATGCCGCTCTAAAACTACTGCAAAATTTCATTTTTATTCCTGTTCTCTTCTCAAAACACTGCCTGACACACAAAGCCAGTTAAGAAGGAACGAGGAACTAGATTCTCATCACAGAAAAGAAAAACGGATACGGCAAACCCGATCGCGCAATGCTGGATCGGGCGGCCCATCCCACGCGCTCGAAAGCGCTAAGCCCGGAAGAACCAGAAACCCCGGCGGCAATGTCGCCGAATGCGGTATCAAAATGGAAAACGGGAGACGCTTTGCCATCCACCAGAAACAAAGATTGACATGCTTCCGTGGGAATATGCTGCTTCGAAGGGGCTTGACGATGACACGGCGGGAGATGAGACGACGAACTGGTTTCCGCCGAATGACACGGTACGGTCGCGCATCGGGCGACGCACTGCATACTGGCCGTTACCAGCGCCAGCAGCACTAGACAAATCTGCAAGCGCATCCTCATAACAGCTCGTCATCCGAATCGAGAGCTTCCAGAATGGGACACTCGCTGGCCGGACCGTGGCCCGAGCATCTGTCTGTTAAATGCTGGAGCGCTCGTTTCATCATCTCCAGCATACGAATCTTTTCGTCAATTTGCGCCAGTTTAGCGCCCGTAAGAGCGCGGACAACGGCCCGGTCCCGCTGCCTGTCCACTCGCAGAGTCAGAAGCTCGCGGATTTCCGCTAAGGAAAATCCAAGCTCCTGTGCCCGCTTAATAAACCGGACGCGCCGTATGGCTTGCTTAGGAAAAGCCCGGTACCCGGATGCCAAGCGCGGCGGCTCGGGCAGCAGCCCTTCCCGCTCGTAATAGCGGATCGTTTGAAGGTTAACTCCACCTTGCTCCGCTACTTCGCTGATTCTTAGCACTGCACCCTCTTACCAACTTCATCATAAACTCTGTACTTAGGTATAAGGTCAAGAGAAAAATTATTGGCAGGAAACGGATCAATGCAAGAGAGATTACTGGCTGAGCTGCCCTCTGCGCACACAACACCACATGAGCATCAACAATGTAAGGCGCATCCCAAGCTCTTGTGTGCGCGTAACAATCCTAAGTACGCAGCGATCTTTGCGGTCCAGTGCAATGAGGCCTCCAGCATCGAAGGTGAAGCCGTTCACGCCGCTTTTCGCTTTCTGGAGCCTTTTGTCTGCTTCTGGTCGGACAGGATTACATCTGCCCAGGAGCGCTCTTCTTTCGTAAGCGGCCCGCCTGTCTCCTCCAGAGCGCTTTCGAGCAGTTCCTTCCATCCCGCCGCATCATGAAGTGTGGTAGTAACGGCGTACTGCACGAAACCGGATACGCTGGCTGCCTCCCTGGCTGCCACCAGTGCGCGGACTTCTTTAAGTTAATCTTGCTGAAGCGTGATGGTGATCTTGACGGTTGCCACGCCGATCACCATACCACGCTAAAGCTGCCATCCGGCGTGCTCCGCGTCCCTACCGCCAGTGGCCTTCCACCCAGATCCAGCCGCGCCGGGTATTTCTCCAATGTCCCGGCACCCAATTATGGTAACGGCCCTGAGGCGGTAACACCCACCGGCCCGGCTCATAAACGTAGCGCGCTCCATCCCAGCGCTGATATCCGCCCACCCACACATATCGCGGGCCCGGACGGACCGAAATCACCTCCCGCCGTGGCGGTGGCGGAGGGCCGACGCGAACATAGACCTGCGCATCGGCGGCGCCCAACGCCAGCGTGCCTGCCAGGAGCGCGGTAGAAAGCCATCGTTTCATATGATTAACTCCTCTGAATTTAAATTAATCGGCAATATCTAGTTGCCGTTAGCGCCGTTGCCGGTGTTTTGCGATTTCCTGTTGCGCTGATGTTCGCGAGCTTGCTGAAGCATCTGATCATAGGTGCCCTGCTGATCCTGCGTTAACAGCGCTCTGATCTTGGTTTGACTGTCCTCTCGAACAGCCAGCATCTTCGTGTGACGATCCTTGCGTGAAAGTGAGCTGTCATTGCGAATCGTTTGCATTTGCTGATTGCGGTCCGTCAGAATCGGCAAAAGCTGCTGTTGCTGGTCCGCGGTCAGATTCAATTTCTTGGTCATCATGCGCACTTGGCGATTGGGATCAAACTGGCGCGGCCCTTCTGCCTGAGAGGGCGCGGCCTGTGACTGCGGCGCGGGGGTGGCTGGCGCACCCTGCTCCTGCGGCATGGCGCACAAAGTCAGCCCCGAAAAAGCGAGCAGGGCAAAGCAACTAATTTGTTTTCTCATGGTGTTTTTCCTTCTGGAGAGATCTCCGTCCCTCCTGCTCTTCAAGACGAAACAGGCCGTATTTGGTTTATGGGAAGCGCGTTAAAGTTCTTTCAGCCTCGGTCCCGGATTTCCGGGATGACATAAGCTAGGGAGCGAAAGGATGCCGTCATGCTCGATACGGTACTAACCGATCCGAACCTCGCTTTCTCGCTGCTGGTCTTAGGAGTCTTGGGCGTTTACTGGGAACTGCACGCTCCCGGCCTTATCGCGCCAGGACTGCTGGGCCTGTTGCTGATCGCCGTAGGCGCGTACGGCCTTTATCAGGATTCACCAAGTTGGTACGGCATTACCTTGCTCGCCACCGCTCTCCTGCTGCTGGCGATCGAATTGAAATACTATACGCACATGATTTCCGGTATTGCCGGCGCGATCCTGCTCGCTTTCGGAGCCGTTTTTCTGCTGGATGGCGGGAAGCGCATCACGCCTGCGCTGGCATTTTCCGTTTCCTTGGCCCTCGGCGCTATTGTCGTTTTTCTCGGTCTGCTTGGTATGCGCGCCCGCCGGATGCGGCATCTCACCGGAATCGAAACCATGGTGGGAAACGTTGGGATCTGCAAAACAGATCTCGACCCGGAAGGCACGATCTTCATACACGGCGAATACTGGCAAGCCCGCACGGTTGGACGAATTCCCGCCGGCCAGCGCGTCGTTGTAGAAAACATTCAAGACCTGCGATTGTTGGTAAAGGAGGCTTAGAAAGACTTGTTCGCGCAATTATTCTCCGGCGGTTTTTTG
>CAXUBB010000020.1:0-23630 GCA_964249105.1 uncultured Bryobacteraceae bacterium
GCTTTATCAAAAACTAATTGACACCAACCCAAGTCAATCGAATCAACTGGAATGCTGCGTGGGAACGCTGGGAGAGATGCCCGAAGGCGAAGATCTGTACGATGCCTTAGACCGTTACAGCCGCGAAGGCCGCATCGCCTATGTGCATTTACGCAACATCAAGGGCAAGGTTCCGTTTTATCAGGAGACGCATATTGACGAAGGAGATATCGATATTCTTCGCGTTCTCCGCATTCTTCGCCGCAACGGATTTAACGGAGTTATCATTCCCGACCATGCTCCGCAATTGACCTGCGACGCGCCCTGGCACGCGGGAATGGCCTTTGCGATGGGCTATCTACGCGCCTGCTTTCAAGCTATCGCAAAAGAAAACGGCGGCTCCCGCTAGGAAACGGCATGCAGGATTTTACCGGAAAAGTTGCGATTGTCACCGGCACCACAGGTATCGGGAAAGCGGTTGCGAAACGTTTGGCTCGTGGCGGCGCGCACGTACTCAGTTGCGGCATCGACGTAAAGGCTAATGAGGAACTGACGGAGGAGAGCACGGCTGCGGGTCTCCCCATAGAAGTCCGTCAGGTGGACGTCTCGCAACCGGAGCAAGTACAAACCGCCGTGCAGGAAACAGTCAAGATCTTTGGCGGAGTGGATATTATTGTCAACTCCGCCGCTGTGCATCCCTTCGGCAATGCGTTAGAAACGGAGATCGAAGTTTGGGAGCGCTGTCTGAAGGTGAACGTGTCCAGTATCTTCCTGTTTGCTCATTTCGGCGTCCCGGAACTGAAAAAGCGCGGGGGCGGCGTCATCATCAATATGGCTTCTGTGCAAGGGCACGCTTGTCAGCCGGGAGTCACGGCCTATGTTGCTTCCAAGGGAGCAATCCTCAGCTTGACCCGCGCTTTGGCGGTCGATCATGCGCGCGACAACATCAGGGTAAACTCGATTAGTCCCGGTTCGATTGATACGCCCATGCTCGAAACCGCCGCCAAACTCTTTTCTCCCGATCTGCCTGTGGAACAGGTTATTGAGCGTTTTGGCGCGGCGCATCCTTTAGGCCGGGTGGGGCGCGTCGAAGAAGTAGCGGAACTGGCGGCTTTTCTTGCCTCCGACAAAGCTAGCTTCTGCACAGGAGGAGATTACCTGATCGACGGCGGATTGAAAGCGGGTATCGGAGTAAAATGATCGGCGCTCCCCTTTGCGCAGCTCCAACCGGAGACCGATGCGGCGAAGGCGCTGTGTGGGACGATGCGCGCCAGGTGCTCTACTGGACCGATATCAACCGCTTCTTGATTCACCAGTTTGATCCGGCAACGACAAGCGTAAAATCCTGGTTCTTCGACGAGCCGGTCACCGCCATCACTTTGACCAGCAGGAATGACACGCTGGCCGTGGTTCTCGGTTCACGGCTGATCCTTTGGAATCCCGATACAGACCAGCGCCCCGATCATCTGTTTCATTTACCAGGCTGGCCTTTTGTCTGCTTGAATGATGCGCGAGCCGATCCTCGCGGCTCACTCTGGCTCGGCTCCATGCGAAACAATGTGAAACCGGACGGCTCATCCGGCGAAGCGGGCGGCGCTGACGGAATTCTCTACCGGCTCCATCCCGGCGGCATTGTCACCGAGTGGAAGCGTGACATCGGCATTGCCAACACCCTGGTCTGGAATCCTCGCCAGGACCGGTTTTACTTTGGCGACACACTCAAGAACACAGTTTGGCGCTACCACTACGACGCTTCAACAGGCCGGATCAGCAACGAACGGCCCGCGCTGGTTGATTTTCCACGCGGCTTGCCGGACGGTTCATCCATGGACAGCGAAGGCTTTCTCTGGAACTGCCGCTATGGAGGAAGCTGCATCGTTCGACTAGACCCGAATGACACGATAGACCAAGTGATCGAGATGCCGACGACCAACATCACTACCTGCACCTTCGGCGGCGAGGATCTCAAAACGCTCTACATTACGACCGCCTCTTCCGGTGCGCCCGCAGGAGACCGGCTGGCAGGCAGTCTATTTGCGATTCGAACGCCCGTGCCGGGTCAGCCAGAGAATCGCTTTCAGATCAATGGCTTCTAACTGTCGGCAATTTCGATTCCTTAAGGAGACTGCCCTGAAACAAATCATTGCTTTCATTAGCTTGGTCCTTGTCTGGCTGGCCGTGCTTCCCGCAGCGCGGGCCGACTCCTACACATTTACGAGCCTGCCACTGATTGCCGAAGGGATCAATAATGCCGGGCAGGTGATCGGTTTAGGCGTCAGTGGCGAGACTACCTATAGTTTGCTTTATGATCAGGGTACCCTCACTACTATTTTTGCTCCTGGTAGTTACAACACCTTGGCATTCGGCATTAACAACCAGAGCCAGATTGTGGGCGACTATGTAGACCAGACCAATGCCGATTATGGCTTTGTCTATGCACAGGGCCGCTTTATAAGGCTCCAGGTTGGCTATCGCGCTCGAGGTATTAACGATACCGGACAGATTGTAGGATATGCAGGCTCGGGTTTTGTCTATGACGGGAGCACCTATCGCACCCTCAGCGTGCCAGGGGCTTTGAACACAGATGCGCGTAGCATCAACAATGCGGGCGAGATAGTCGGTCTCTACACCGACAGCAGTGGCCGCTCCCACGGCTTCCACTTCGACCGCCAAGGCGTGTTGACCACAATTGATGTGCCGGGCAGCCGCGATACGTTCGTTTATGGCATCAATAATCTGGGCACAATCATTGGCTCTTTTCTCGACAGCTTCGGAAACGAGCACGGTTTTGTTGATAACATGGGTGTCTTCACTACCCTCGATGCGCCGGGTGCAGGAGGCAGACGCAGTACTATCGCGCGGAGTGTCAACGATCTCGGCCAAATTGTTCTTTATAGCAGTGGCTCTTACCTCGCCACACCTGTTCCCGAACCCGTCTCCCTCGCTCTATTTGTAACAGGACTAGCTGGTTATGGCCTCTTACGCTTCCGCAAAGCGCAGCGTTAGCCGAACAGTTTATTCCAAGACGGCTGCTTTAGCCGATGTTGAAAGACCAGCTTAAAGCGCGTGGGTTGCTGACGAATCGCTACACTTTATCGTAATGAATTTCTTGTCGTCAGACCGCATCCTGGCTACCCGGCTTGAGAAAGCGGAAGCGGCCAATGGGCTTGACATGGCGCGCCTTGCCGCCGAAGCGATTCCAGGCGCGGCTTTTGAGTCACTTGCGGGAGGCACTGCCATCTTTGCGGGAGTCGGCTCGCCGATGACGCATGCTTTAGGAATCGGACTGAGTGGTCGTGTTCCCGAAGAAGAGATGGAACGCTTGGAAGCGTTCTACCGCGAGCATGGGAGCCCGTGCCTGCTGGATCTTTGCCCCCTGGCCGACGATTCGGTCATCAGCTTTGTACAGAGCCGTCCTTATCGCGTGATTGAGTTCAACAATGTCCTAGCCCGTCGTATTCTGCTTGAAGAAACTTTTGAACCATCGTCCCTGCGGTTAGCGTCACCAAACGAGAAGAGACAATGGTCGCGCGTGGTGAGCCAAGGTTTCGCGGAGTACGTGCCCGTGACTGAGTCCCAGTCCGATTCAATGGCTACGATCTGCCGCCATGCGCAGTGCTGGTTTGCCGGAGAAGATGAGCCGGTCGGCGGCGCGGCCATGTCCGTTCAAGACCATGTCGCTCTCTTCTTCGGGGATGCTGTTTTGACGGGAGCGCGACGCAAGGGCTGGCAATCGCTCTTGATACGCGAGAGACTAGCCGCCGCGCAACTCGCGGGCTGCGACTTGGCGATGGCTTCCGTGCTGCCGGGGAGCGCTTCGCACCGCAATTATGAACGCGCCGGATTCCAACTGATTTACATGCGAGTCAACTTGCTGCGTGAACTTATTTGAATTACCAATGAGCACCAAGCTGAAACCGACATTATTCCTCCCTGCCTTTCTGGCAGCCGGATTGCTACTCCGCTGCTTCCCGTGCTACAGCCAGGCGCAGACCGGCAAGGACACGCTTCTGTTTAAGAATGGGGAAAAGCTGATCGGCAAACTACAGCGCTCCACCGGAACCAAAGTATTTTTCTGTAGCGACACGGTGGGCGACGTCACGGTGGAATGGAGCAAAATTCAGGCGCTGCAATCCTCTCAGAAGTTTGCGGTTGTTGAGAAAGGGGTGAAGCTTCGCACCAAAGAAACTGGATTGAGAATTCCGCAAGGCACGGTCAGCGTATCGGATGGAAGCGTCCTGGTGAACACCGCCCCCAGCCAGCCGCCGTTAACGTTGCCGTTGACCGGCACACAGGACGTCATCGATCTGCCTACTTTTCATAAGGTGGTGCTATCACGTCCGGCTTGGTATCAGAACTGGAAGGGTGCAGGAACCGTCGGCCTGACGCTCGTGCAGGCGACACAGCAGAATCAGAGCTATACCAGTTCCGTCAATTTTTATCGAGATATACCCGGCGAAGACTGGATGAATCCGGAAACACGCACCACCTTGACGTTTACTTCTTCTTACGGAGAGCTAAACCAGCCCAACACGCCCACCGTAAAGACTTCCATCTTTCACGCGCAAGGAGAGTGGGACAAGTATTTCAGCCCGCGCCTGTTCACTTTTTTCGAGACCGGATTCGATCATGACTACTCGCAAGGCTTGGATTTGCAGCAGACTTACGGCAGCGGCATCGGCTGGTCCACGCTCAAGTCGGCTGATGAGCAGCTCGACCTCCGGGCTGCCGTAGTCTATGAGAATCAATCGTTTCTCACCTCATCGCACAATCAGCACTTGATCAGTTCGCTATTTTCCGAAGGGTACAACCGCAAATTCCAGAACAAAATTACTTTTCATGAAGACTTGTCCATCACGCCCGCCTGGTCGAATCTCAATGCGTATTCAGGAACCGGCACCCTCACGTTGACCATTCCGATTTACAAGAAAATCAGCTATACCCTGGGCGTAACAGACTCGTTTATCAATAACCCATCGCCCGGCTTCAGAAAGAATTCGCTCCAGTTTTTATCAGGAATTACTTATACATTGCCGTGAATCAACCACCGATTCCGGCAAACACGTCGGCGACAAAAACCGTAATCGGCCCCGCATGCAACGCATCCGTCGCGAATCGGAACTGATCGCCGCCATGATACTCAAAACATTCCCGCTCCTGAGGATCAATAATCCAGACGTGTTCAACTCCCCAGTCAAAGTACCGTTGAGCTTTTTTGTATAAGCCGGTCTGATCGGGGGAGACAACTTCCACTGCGAGAAATCCGGGCGGAATAAGATGCCTTCGCTGATTTACTCTATACGGTTCAAAAGCGAGCAGCACATCTGGCGTCATGTAGTCCGGATCTTCAGAGTTCGCCTGGTCAGGTCTCGTGATGGACCACTCTTGGAGAGCCTTCCCTGGTAGTTCTTGTACCGATTTGCGTAGCAGCAGAACCATATTTAACTGCACCTCTGCGTGAACATTCCCTGGCACCGGTCTTTCTACCCATTGGCCGTCGATGCGCTCCCAGCGGCTATCGTCCGTGTAATCCGGTATCGCCGGAGTCGAAATCAATTGTGTCGCCATCTTCTCAGCCCTTTTGTTTTACTTTGGCATTTATCTTTCTTGGCTTAGGAAGTCTTTAGCCGCGATTAAGCCCTTCTTGAGCCGTTAGCCCTTATTCTCTAAAGGTAAGGATCACTGGAAAGAACGAAACCGGCGAACTGATTATCTGCTATGAAGAGTACTTCAGTCGAAGAACAGAAAACGAAGCAGCGGCAAGATTGGCTGCAAGTATCCGTCGTTTTTACCACGGTGCAACATACTCTTCTCAGTTTGCAAACCGCTGCTCAACTCACGCGTGATTTAGAGACGCGTGTCCAGCTTCTGGTGCCGGATTCCAGTTCATCCCCAGCTTCTCTGATCACATTTCGGATGCTGGCGGACTTTACGGCTCGATACTTTCTCACCATGCTGCCGCATCGCGGCGATTTGCAGATCAAAATTATCTCCTACCCAGCCGCTACCGGAGATCTTTGGGAGGTTCTCCCGCCCCATTCCCTCATTGTGATAGCCGGAAACAAGCGCTGTTTCCGGCTATCAGCCGAACAGCGCTTCGCACGTCAACTGCAACGGGCGGGACACGAAGTAATCTTCCTTCCCGCGCTTGAGTGAGCGGGGCTGCTTCTTCTCCCAACAGCCGGCAGGTCCAAAGCGAACAGGAGTTTGAATGGTTAGAAAACAGGAGCAAAAAGATTGCTGGAATGGTTTATGGGTTTCCTCTCAGCCAATCATTCTTCCTGCTGAGGAGAACAGCCATAAATTCTCCATGGTCGTTGTGTTCACGACCTCGGCAGCCACACTCACGGCGCTTCAGTACGCGGCGGCTTGGGTTGCTCAACTGGAGGCGCGCCTTCGGATTATTGTGCCTCAGGTTGTACCGTATCCACTTCCGCTTGATCGCCCGTGCGTCCCGCCCGAGTTTCGAGTGCGGGCTGTGCGTGCCTGGTGCGAGCAAGAGGCAATCGAGGCGCGAATCGAGATCCACTTATGCCGAAATGCCTGTGAATGTCTTAAACAAGGACTCGCCCCGGCCTCTCTGGTTTTGCTTGGAGTTCGCAAGGCTTGGTGGCCCTTCACGAGCGAGGCGCGCTTAGTCAGAGCATTGCAACAGGCAGGGCATCAGGTCCTCGCCGTCAAGCACCGTTTCAGCTTGTGCTCATAAATCGATTTGAGTTCCGATCTCAACTACTTGCTGCGGCGGCAGGCAGAACGTGTCCGCAACCTCAACAGCATTGCGCTGCAAGTACGCAAAGATCCGTTCGGCAACTCTTCCCATTTGGCCTGACCTCGTAGCCATGAGCGTTTCCTTGCCGATATAGTAAGTAATTTCTTTCAGATCGACCGGCAAATGCTCCCTCTCGATGACGTCCTGAAGCCGCTCGGCCACGCGCGGGTGCTCCATGTAGCCGAAATGCAGCAACACATTCCAGAAACCGTCGCCTAAGTCGGTCAATTCATACTGCTTATCCAGCGGCACGCGAGCATAGGTTTCGGTCCGCACGGTGAGCAGGAGCACGTGTTCCTGTAAGGAGCGGCAACGCTTGACAAAATGCACCAGGATGGGAGGCACATGGTCGGGGCTGGAGGCGATAAACACGCCTGTACCGGGTACCCGCTGAGCCAGGCACTCTTGAATTTGCGGCTGGACAGCCGCAAACGAGGGAAACCGGGTCGCATACTGTTCTTCGAGAAATGTTCGTCCGCGATTCCAGATCAGCATGGCGGCAATGAGCGAAGCGCCGATCAGGACGGGAACGTAACCGCCTTGGAAAAACTTAAACAGGTTGGCTCCGAGGAACGGGATATCAAAGGAAAGAAAAAAGAGGAGCAGCGCAACGGCTTTCCAGACAGGCCATTGCCAACGGTAGCGGGCCACGATGTAGAACAGCACCGAGGTAATCGCCATAGTGCCGGTCACGGCGATGCCGTAGGCAGCGGCCAGTTTCACTGACTCCCGGAACGTGAGCACGAGCAGCAGGCAACCGACTGCCAGCAAGGCATTCACTTCGGGAATGTAGATCTGGCCTTCAGTCTGTTCGGAGGTGTGATGTACGGTGACGTTCGGGAAATAGCCCAGCACCATGGCTTGGCGCGTGAGCGAGAATGCGCCGGAGATCAGGGCTTGGGATGCGATCACCGTAGCCACGCTTGAGAGAAGCACCAAGGCGATCGTGGCCGCGCCGGTAGGAACCTGGGCAAAAAACGGATTATCGAGCGCTTCGGGATGAGCCAGCACCAGCGCACCTTGGCCCAAATAGCCCAGCAAGAGCGCTGGAAACACCAAGCCAAGCCAGGCTCGACGGATCGGCGTGATCCCGAAATGGCCGAGGTCGGCATAGAGCGCCTCTCCTCCCGTCACGACCAGGACCACGGAACCCAGAATCAAAAAGCCGTGCAAGCCATGGCGCATGAAAAAGTTGACGGCATAGTACGGGGAGAGAGCTTCTAGAATTGTGGGATGTTCCAGAATGTGCCAAACGCCGAGTGCGGCCAAGCTGATGAACCAAATCAGCATGATAGGACCGAAGAGACGGCCCACGCTGCCGGTTCCCCGGCGCTGGATAAGGAAGAGCCCAAGGAGAATCACACATGTCAGCGGCACGATCCAAGGTTTGAAAGAAGCGCTGACCAGGGTGAGCCCCTCGACGGCGCTCAGCACCGAAATAGCCGGTGTGATGACCCCATCTCCATACAAGAGAGCCGCTCCGATCACACCCAGCAGGGCGATCCCGGTCACCCGCCCGTGCCGGACCGCATTGGCGCGAAAGCGCTCGGGCACCAGCGCCAGCAGGGCGAAAATCCCGCCTTCGCCTCCATGGTCGGCGCGGAGAATGAAAAACAGGTATTTAATCGTCACCACCAGGAGCAGCGCCCAGGACATCAACGACAGAATGCCGAAGACATCCTCCGTGCTCGCGCGCTTACCGCCAGCGCTCAGCAGGCATTCATGCAAAGTGTACAAAGGGCTAGTGCCAATATCACCGAAAACGACGCCGAGCGCTCCTAAAGTGAGAGCGGATAAGCTGGCATGCCGCGCGGCGCCCTCGATAGGCCGGTCAGAATGGGAAGCGGTCCCTGAAATAGGAGATACGGTCGGATTAGTCATGGTTTGTGGTCGAGAAATTAGGCCCTCCAAGCCAAGTGCGGACCTGAACGTCCCGGAGTCTGTGATCGGAATCGAAATGAAAAGAAATGAGGCAGACCTCTCGAATCAGACTCCAAATGTGAGGATGGGCACCAATGACACAGTTCAATTGTATTCCCTGCTCCCGCCATTGGCACACACTATCACCATCCTGGCCGATTCCTCGATTTGCCATATACCGGTTGACCTCCTCTCTGGTACTCCCGAGGGGAACATTGTGCAGAATGGCAGATTCCACGTGTTTTGGAATCGCTCCCATGTAATCGGGTATTTCAAAATCTTTTCGGACTTCTCTATGCACGGAGAGGACACCCACTACACAGGTCAGAAAAACCAAACAGAACACAGCGGCGGTGAAAGCGAATTTCGTCATAGAGTTCTCCAGGACTATGGGTTAAACGCCTGCCTCCCAGAGCGTATTCCGCAGTTTTCTGCGTTTTTTACCTCCAGAGAAACGGCAGCCTGAGAGGTCATGCCGTGTTTATTCAATGCGTCTGGGAGTAGTATAGAGACGCCAGCCTTGGGAGGGCCTTAAGGTTCTCTAAAAGATGGCTAAAGAAGCCATCTTTCATGCTCTTGTAAATGGGTTGAGACAGGCGGATCAACGTTGGAGAATCACGCGCTTGGGGCAGAGTTGCTGTTCTAGACAACTGAACGGTGAGTGTAAATCGCAGAAAGCGAATTTACATGCCCGCTTTGACGTAAACTCTATCTGCGGCGGCAATGCTGGCGTCTTTTTCCGTGACCCTCACTTTTACGGGCTGCAAGCCTGACTTGTTTTCCGGCTTGGCTTCGAAGGTCAGAATGTATTGATGCTGCAGTTGCGTGGTGATTTGCTGGAGAAACGGCTGAAAGGAAACGGGTGAGCCGAAGCCGATCATGTAAGACTCGCCGCCGGTCTCATCCGACAACTGCGACAAGAAATTCTGGCCCCAATTCGCGCGCCAGAAGGAATGGCCGTCATGACCGGCGCTCGGATTATAAATGGTATAGACGATCACGCCAGCTTTTTGCGCATCTTCAATGCCTCGGTTGACATAGGGATTGTCGGACGTATAACCGCCGCCCAAGCCTTCGATACCGCTGCTGATCATAATGACAGCTTTTCGCTCAGCGCCGCGATCCGGCCAGCTTCTGATAGCATCGGAAAGCGAATCGTAAGGACTGACATCAGCCCCGCCCAAGCCCATAGTCAAACGAATGGAATTAGCGGCTGCGGCATGGTCGCGGGTAAAATTCGCCGCCATCTGGTTTGTTCCGTTCCGCATGTAGCCGATCGCTATTTCAGTACTGGCGGGAAGAGAGTTCACAAACTGTTTTAAGGTGTTGATTTCGGTGCCGAAACTAAAGCGCGAAGAGTCGTCGATCAGCATCAGAAGCTGCATGCCCCTGTTACTCTGCCCGGCAGGAATCAAACTTGTGACAGGCCGCTTATTCTTGCCTTGAGACACGGTGATGTCTTGCGGCTCAATCGAAGGAATTTCTTTATGATTTTTGCCCTCCAGCGTGACTACCATGCTGACCGGCACGCCGGGCGTGTTTCCATCTTGGCCCGCAAAAGCGAGGGGGGCAACAAGGGCGCAGAGACAAGCTGCGCCCGCAAACAATTTCTGGTATTTCATATAACTAAGGCTGCCTAAATAAAAGCGGCTGTTTCGGAGTGGCGAAGCGCCGCCTTTCTCCTCTTTTTTGATCGATTTAGGCTCTCAAAGGATGCAAAAACGTACCTTTCCAACTCCTGCGCGCGCACAGCAGCGGTGTGAAAACGAAAGGTTCGCTCCCGCGCTTTTTCCGCTATCTGCGACCGCTGCTCTGACGGCATCTGTAGGTATGACGAAACATCAGCGGTTCTCCGTACCGGAAGTATTTCGGAGCCGGGCGTGAAAATCGTATGGAGACCGGACCACTCGTCGGTGATAATCGGCACGCCGCAAGCGGCGGCTTCGAACAGTCGCACGCTGGGAGAATAACCGGCTTTCACCATATCCTGACGGGTAATATTCAGCGTGAACTTTTGCGAGTTATAGAACTGGACGTGATCATGCGCCGGCAGATGCTCAATGCGCTGGACGTTTCCCGGCCACACGATGCCGTCCGGATACTGTGGACCAGCTACCGCGAAGGGCCGTTCCGGGTGCGCGCGGGCTACCTCCAATAAGAACTGCTCCAGCGCGGGCTGACGGTCTGGCGCATAAGTTCCCAGGTAGGCGATATCCCATTCCTGCGGCTGCGGGTCCGGGAAATACAAAGATGGATCGACCGAGCAATAAAGCGCCCGGGCGCAAGGGGAGCCGAGCTTTTCTTCTACATAGGTCAGGGTCGGGCCTCCCGTAAAGGAGAGGTACAAATCGTACTGAGGGTAGAGACGAGCGGAAATGTACTCACACTTTCCTGCCTGCAAGCCGGCCAAGGTGACGGGAGTATCGATGTCGTAAAAGGCGCGGACATTTCCCGCAACCGAGAGGACCCACTCGCCCACGGCAATGCCTTCGGGAACATACGAACCGACCACCACGAGATCCGCATGGCGGACGAGATTCGTATAACGGTCCCGCAATTCCGTCAAGTTGGAATAAAGGCCAATTTCACAATAGGGCGCTTGGTCGAACTCACGATTGGCGGAGTACCAGGGAACATCACGCTCCAGGAAAGTCACACGATGACCGCGCCCGGCGAACTCCTTCAGCAGGGCGCGGTAGGTGGTGGCGTGACCATTGCCCCAAGTGGAGGTGATCGTCAAGCCGAGGAACACACAATCGAGTTGAGGAGCCATCAAGCTTTCATCTCCAGATGCGACGTTACTGATAGCAGAGCGTCCTGTAAGATGCTCTGGACCAGCTTTCCGCGTTGCTGATAGGTGTGGTCGCGTAAGACACGCCAGCGAGCCGCTTCGCCGATGGAATGGGCTCGGTCCACGGTGAGATTCAACAGAATACGGGCCACATCCTCGCCGTTATGGGCAACAAGGATTTCCTTTTCGGGCTGGAGAAAGGAATCAATGCCCTCCCAATCGTCAGTAATCAGGCAGGCGGCAGCTCCCGCCGCCTCAAAAACGCGGGTCGCGGGCGAGAATCCGTACCGGGCCATGCTCTCCCGGCTGATATTGAGCACGGCGAGAGCGGAACAGTTAAAAGCGTTGTGATCCCTGGTATAAACGTGCCCGATGTAATCGATGTTGGGCGGAACAGGTTTATCCGCCCAGCCGCTTCCTCCCAGCAGAAACCGCTTGACCGGCGCAAGCGCAGCGGCTCTCAGGAAATACTCTTCGACCCGCGCTTCGCGATCCGGCAGCCGATTGCCGAGGAAAGATAAATCACAGGCAAATCTTTCAGCCGGCTCGACCGGGAAATGGACGTCTGGATCAAATGCGTTATAAATGGCGAAGCAGTCGCGCGCGCCAATCCGTTTGTACTCGTCCGTGACTCGATTTCCGCCCCCATACGTCAGCACCAGATCAAAGCGCTTCAGCGCGTCGTGAAAGGGATCATGCGGACGGGCGGCCAGACGGTCCAGCGTGGCGGGCGCATCCACGTCCCAAAAGACTTTGCAGACGGACGGAGGCATGGCGGAAATATGCGCTTCCAGTTCTTCATCGAGCACGCCGACGCCGCTCCCCTTCACAACGACGTCATACGCAGCGGAAGAGGCGCCAAGATGCCGATACACTTCGTCCTGATTGTTCGCATCGTAAACAACGATACGCGCCCACTCGGGATCGGGAATATCGCGATGATTCTGGCGATCATAAGCGTCCGGCTCGAAAAAAGTGATGGCATGGCCGGACTGCGCCAGAGCACGGAGAATGCCCCGATAGTAAGTAGCAGCGCCGTTCCAGTAAGCGGAAACGAGGCTTGAACCCCAGAAAGCGATTTTCAATGCATCACCTCGCCGTAAATGCCGAGCAGTTGATCGACGCGATGGCCGCACGTATGACGTTGGCGGATTGTCTCCAAGCCTCTCTCGCATAGGCTGCGGGCGAGGGCCCCGTCATTCAGCACGTTATATAAATGCGACTGCATCTCCCTCCCATTTTGAGCCATCAGGAAATCTTGTCCGGCCCGAAATAAGCCTTCCGTATCCGGCCAGGGCGCGGAAATAAGCGGGATGCCGCAAGCCAGCGCTTCAAAGGGCCGGATGGTAGGAATGCCAACCAGCTTTTGGACGTAAGGACGACGAGGCACATGAACAGTAGCACGGAACTGGGCAAACACTTCAGGGTCCAGAAAGTTAGGGAGCCAGCCTTCGTAGCGGATGCCGGCTTCCGCCAGTTCCGCTTTGGCTGATTCGGGATAGCGCACGCCATGAACTCTCGCGCGAAGTTTCAAAGCCTGGACGGGACGGAGCAGGTATTCACGCAATTCTTCGGTGCGCTCCTCGTCTCCCCAATTGCCGATCCACACAATATCGCCTCTTTTCGCATCGCCATGACGCGGATAGAAGATGCGGGTATCGGCGGCTTCGTGCCAGACGGAAACTTGTTTTCCCCAGCCGAGGCGTTCGTAAGCTTCCTTGAGAGAAGCGCCGTAGGCCAGCACGCCGTCGTAATTTGTCAGATCGAAGCGCGCCAGTTCTTCCTGGGACGTGAGCGCCCGGTGGTGCGTATCGTGAAAAAAGAGCCGGAGATGCCCATGATGGCGGCGGTAATTCCCGATGCCTGCAATCAAATCAGGGTCGTTCCACTCATGCACGAGAGCTAAATCAATTCCATCAAGCGCACGGCTGACGTCCCAATGCGGAAATTGGTAGGTCCGGCTCCGCAGGTTGGGAAAAACGCGGGCATAACTATCAAGAGCATCTTGCCCGTAATCACGAAGCAGGTTTTCGCGGCTCCACCCGTTTTCCGGCTCATAGATAGAAACTTCGTGACCGCGCGCCTGCAACTCAGACGCGATCCCACGCAGGAAGTGCGCGTTGCCGTGGTTCCAATCGGAAACAAGCGAATGGTAGAACAGAGCGACGCGTAAACTCATGCGGCAACCGCCTCGCCGCGATACAAGTTCAGATAGGCCGTGAGGGAGTTCTGCTCCGAGTAACGGACAGCATATCTTCTGGCCGTCTTGCCCCAGTAAAGAATCTCTTGCGGATGTTCAAAAAGCCGGTTCAATTCACTGATCCACTTCTCAGGCCGGCGAGGATCAATGAAGATTGCCGACTCAGGCCATAGTTCCCGGAGACTTGGAATATCCGCAAGCACCAGGCAGCAACCGGAGCGGGCAGCTTCCAGAACCGAAAGGCCGAAAGGCTCATATAGAGCCGGATGGAGAAAGATGCCGGCGCGTGACATGCACTCGAGCAGTTTCGCATGGGGCAGGTCCCTGGCAAGGTCAATCGGCCAGCGGAGATGCGGAGCGATTTCCGTCAGCAAAGCAAGATTCTTGGCCTCATCCCACAGGCGCCCGGCAGCCAAGCAGAACGGCTCCTTTGCCGCGAAAGACTCCCGTACGCTGCTGAAGTTATAAATGACTTGAATTTTTTCGGGAGATACCGAGTACTCGCGTTCCACTTCGCCGGCCATGAACCGGGAGGGAGCCACCACTATATGACAAGCCGATAATCCTTTGGCGACACGGCGATAATACTCGGCCCATTCAAGACCGGGAGCACAGTGATGGACAGCCCGCCACCAGGAGTAAACGCACGAGTGCGCGACAACAACGACCGGCTTTTGCCATGGCAGCGCGGCGTGCGCATAGCCGTTGAGATGAATCACATCGGCTTGAAACGCGGACTGCAAGGAAAGGAGCCATTCGCCCGCGGCATCGACATCGCGCCAGGGATCAGGCATCCACTCCAGCGCATAATCGCTTTCGCAAAGCTGGACTTGCGGAAAGCTCTTCAGTTGCTTCTTTTGTTCGGTCGAAGGACGCGGGCCGAAGGTGGCAAGAAGAACTTCGGCGTTCGCATCCAGGCTGCGGATCAGATCCACTGAGTACTGCCAAACTCCTCCGACGGCATCGGAAGTCATTAAGATTTTGAGCGGCTTCTGAGTATCTGCTGTAGCCTTAGCGGCCATGCCCTGCTACTTCCAACTCAACCAGGCGCTGCGGCCTCTGCTCTTGAATGTCGCTGAAAGCATCGAAGCCGTTGAGGTAAGCGTCATGCGCGCGCTCCCAGGCAAAATCATCAGCAGGACCCCACATGCGGGTGTACTCCGGCGAACCGGGATACGGGAACAGGGGAACCGGCTTATTGGCCCAGACGCCATGTGATTCCAATTTCTGACGCCAGAGTTCCACAGTTTCCGCATCATCTTCCGTCATAGCCAGGAGGTTGGCCTGCACAAACGGGACAAGCTGCTTGGCATAGACCAACCGTTCGGTCAAATCTTCCGTGGACATCTTGCATTTTTTGTCCAGATAAGCTCGACCCGCTTCGGTGATGCTTTCCACGCCGGCTTCAATCGAAACGCAACCGGCGCGGGCCAGCGCTCGAATCGCCTCATGATTCCACAAGTCAATGCGCGTTTGCACGCCGATTTTTACTTTGCGCTCGGCGAGGGCGGCGAGCAGCGCCGCATCAGGAAGGAAAATTTCATCGATGAAATAGATATATTCGACGCCTTGACTCAAAAGACCGTCAAGTTCATGCAAAACAGTCGGCAGCGGGCGTTTGCGGTAGCTATTACGAAAATTATCCTTCGCGCAAAATGTGCAGTGATAAGGGCAGCCGCGCGAAGCTTCCATCTCCGCTCCGGGGCCGAGCGGCTCCGCATCGAAGCGGTGATGGTGGTGTTTATGCCGCTTGGCCGCTTCCTCCGGCCATCGCAAAGCAGGCAGCTGCTTCATGTCGGCGGCGCGGTTCGGGCCGCGCACAACAATTTGATCACCGTCGCGGAAGGCTACCGACGAGAGGGCGTTACTATCGCCGGCCAACAACGGAAGCACTTCTTCGCATTCGCCGAGGACCACAAAGTCGGCGTTCAGTTTTTTCAGGATTGCTCGCGGCGTGGTGGAGCCATGAGGCCCGACGATGGCTAATCTGCCCACGCCCCTCAATTGGTTCGCCAGTTCCAACGGCACCCGGATTTCGGGCGGTGGACAGCGCCAGAAAAGATAACTGGGAGCGGTCGTAATCACCGTGAAATCAGGCCGGAATGCCTGCACCTGCTCGACAACTTCCGCTTGGCTGAGTCCATTCAATTGGCCGTCGATCAGGGCTACTTCGTGACCGGCCCCTTCGAGCAGCGCCTTTGAGTAACCAAACTCCAAAGGTAGATGCGGCTCGCGGCAACCGAAATAGATGCTGCCCTCAAAGCTCCAGGGAGGATTAATTAAAGCAAAACGCATCAGGCTACCTGCACCTCAGATTGTGCCACGAGCGCCGGACGTTGGGCATACCAATCGCGCAATGCGCGAACGCCTTCCCGAATACTCACTTCAGGAGCCCATTGCAGGGCCGCTTTGGCCTTTGACGGATTCACCACATACCACCTTTGGTCAGCCAGACGTTCCGGACCCCAAGCGATTTCAACCGGCACGCCGATCAGGGAACGGATCTGGTCTAGCAACTCCAACAGACTCGTGCAATGATCCGGGCCGCCGCCCACGTTGAAAGCTTCTCCAGCAACCAGTTTCATGTTTCCTTGCGCGCGGCGCATCAAGCGCACCAGATCTTCCACAAAAAGCAAATCGCGGACCTGCCGACCGTCTCCGAAGATCGTCACAGGCTCGCCTTTCATGGCCTGCCGCACAAAATGCGCGACCCAGCCCTGGTCCTCGGAGCCAAGCTGATAAGGGCCATAGATACAGCTCATGCGGAAAACGGTAGCCGGAATGCCGTACGAGTGGGCGTAGTCCAATACGTACTGGTCCGCGCTCCCCTTGGAGCAGCCGTACGGCGAGAGAAATTCCAGCGGTTGATCTTCCGCGACGCCGCTGCCCGCAAGATCTTCGTTTTCCGGCTCCCAACGTCCAGAGCGTTTGCAAAATTGGATATTACGAAGTTTGCCGTAAACTTTGTTGGTTGAGGTAAACAACACGGGCGGTCTATCGGAAGAATGGCGCACCGCTTCCAGAAGATTCAGCGTGCCCAGGAGATTGGTTTGGAGGTCGGCAACCGGATCTCCCAAGCTGGTAGTCACCGCCACTTGCGCGGCCAGATGATAGACGGCCTTGGCGCTCCTGACAGCATTCTCCATTTCATTCCGGTCGCGCACATCCGCCTGCGTAAACCGGACAGTATCGGGAAATCGCTCCTGTAATTCTTCGATATTGGCTTCAACACCAGGACGGCTCATATTATCGAAGATGTGAACCGGCTGGTTATCTTTCAGATAGCTCAGGGCGACATTGGTTCCGACAAAGCCCGCGCCGCCCGTAATCAAAATGTAACTTCGTTCCACTGGCCGTTCCCTGCCCTATACCACTAGCCCGCGTGAAGCGAGTTCATTCCGCATCTCATTGAATCGATCTTGCGCCGTCTGGCGTTCCAACCACCCGGCAAGATCACGCATGCCGTCTTCCAGAGTGATCTTCGGTTCATAGCCTAGAACCTGTTGCGCTTGGCTGATGTCCGGGTAACAGTGACGGATATCTCCCACGCGGTACTTACTCGTGATCTCAGGTTCCAGATTCTTACCAAGCACTTTCGAGAGCCGGGACGCTACGTCACACACCGTAACGGTTTCACCGCTGCCGACATTAAAGATCATGTCCTGCGCCCCTTCCACTTCCAGGGCCAGGCGGCAAGCCTGCGCCACATCATAGACGCTCACGAAATCACGCAATTGCCCGCCGTCTTCGAAGATGATCGGGCGCTTGTTATTCATCAAGCGGGACGCGAAGATAGCGAGCACACCTGTGTAGGGATTGGACAACGACTGAAATGGGCCATACGCATTAAAGAAACGCAAGGCCACGGTCGGAATGCCGTAAGCGCGTCCCATCATCAGGCACATCTGCTCCTGGTCATACTTCGACAAAGCATAGACCGAGGCAAGCGACGGCTGCTTGGTTTCAGGAGTGGCGACGGCCCGCAAGGGCAAGCCCTCCCGCGTTCGCATCTCCCAGTCATGCGCCTTCAACTGTTTAGCGCTTCGCGCGGCATGGCTGTAGGGCTGGCCGTCGGGCGTGAGATACAGTCCTTCGCCATAAACGCTCATGCTGGAAGCAACGACCAATTTGTTAATGGGCTGCTTGACAAGCCGCTCCAGCAAAACCGCCGTGCCTAAATTATTGACGCTGGTGTATTCGGCGACCTGATACATGCTTTGGCCAACGCCCACCAAGGCGACAAAATGATACACGGCGTCAACGCCTGAAAGCGCTTCGTCCACCACCTCCGGGTTGCGGACGTCGCCTAAAATAAATTCCACATCCTTGTGCAGGTACGCAGGCCGCTCCGGTGTTTCTCCGTGCACCTGCGTCACAAGGCTGTCGAGCACGCGAACTGGATAGCCCGCGTTGATTAACTCTGAAGCCACATGCGAACCAATGAATCCAGCACCGCCTGTGATGAGAACGGTTCCTCTCATTATGCGTGTTGTCCTTCTTTGTCGTGATATTTACTACTGCTGAGGCTGGGGACGTGGGTAACAGGAGCGGGGAGGTACAACTGCGGGCAAGCATAGCCCAAACACTGTTGTTCATCACTCATAAGCGCGTCTGCATATTCCTGCTACACATAAGAATCTGGACGAACTGTTATGTTACTACTTACCTGTAACGTTTTTGCCATAATCCACAGGGTTTTGTAAAGCAGCGGCCCTAGATTGCATATCGTTTCGTCATGGCGGCGCAGAACTCGGCGTACTCTTCGGGGCGCTGCGGAGGACTGGTGTGGTGCGGTTTTACGCCACAGCGTTCCGGCGTGAAGCAATAGGTGACGGTTACGTCAAAAGGCTCCAACAATTTCATCTGATGGTCAAACCATTTTTCGGCGTCGGGACGCTCATAGTCGGCCCAGCTTAAGCCCGTACGCAGCTTTTTCACTCCCAGGTTCTTGAGCGCCCCTATAGCGGTTTCGAGCCGGTGATCCTCGAAGTGAAACCATTGACAGATGCCGAGGGCGGGCGCATATTTCCCGAAATGACCCGCGGCTCGTTTGGGGCTGCCATCCTCGCGGAATAAACCCATATAAAAATGCCGGTAGTATGACGAGCCTTCGCTTTCGCGATGGCGGGTCGTGGCCGGCCAAGCGCGCGGCAGGTCGAACAAGCTGTACCAGTAGACGTGATCGAGACGCGGCAACAATAGCTCGGCGGTTTTGTTCAGCCCGAATTCCTGCACTTCTTCCGCGCCAAAGGAGGAAGCGCCCACTTCCGAGACCCAGATCGGCTTATGGGTAACGGCCCGGATTTCAGCGATTTTGTCCGGCCACTCGTGAATTGTCCAGTGATTCCAGTCGAGCGGAAAGCCGTGCAGGGCAATCACGTCCACCGCATCTAAAACACCCTTCTCCTTCATGCGAGTCACGAAGGCCGGGTCAATCGGCGAGATGCCGCCCAGAACTTTGGGCAAACCCGGCGCTTCCGCTCCAATCGCGGAAGCCGCAAGTTTCACCATGTCGGCATAGGCGGACCACTCGGGATCTATCTCGAAATCCCAGTGCGAAAGGTTGTTCGGCTCATTCCAGAGCATGACGGCTTCGATCATACGAGTCGTTCCATTTGAGTTTTTTCAGAGGGGGAAAGAGAGAAAATTCCTCAGGCTATTCCTTCCGGCAAGGGAGGAAGCTCGGCGCTTTCGTCGCAGCGGCAAATGAAAACTTCGGCTTCCGGCATGCTTTCAATTCTGAAACCCGCGCTACGCAGCATGGCTTCCGCGCAGGCCAGGTTCGGCGCCCACCAGTTGGTCGGATCTTGCGAGTAACGCTTCTCAATGAAGTGCATCTTCGGATAACCAGGATGATCGAAAATACCCTTTTCCCAAAATGGATAGTCTTCATCAATTTGAGGACGCGCGCGGCTGCCCCGCAGCATGGATTGAAACACCAGCCAATCCTTGGCTACCCGCTGACGCAGAATATCAAGCGCGAGCAGAGGATGGCGGAGATGGTAAAGAACGCCCATGAAGAGCACAAGATCGAAACGCTGGCCTAGTCTTGGCAGCTCGTATACGGACATGCGCCGAAACTCGATGTCGAGTCCCAAAACGTCCGCCGCGAAACGCGCCTGATTTAAGTAGTCCTCGTCGTGATCGATACCGAGGACGCGTTCGGCTCCGCGCTTTTTCATCTCAATAGAGTAGAAGCCGCCGTTACAGCCGATGTCCAGCACGCTGAAACCGCTGAGATCTTTTGGAATGGCATCCTGGAAGTTCTTCCATTTGGCCGAAGGATAGTCGCCCAAAAAGTGCTGGGGCGCGGTTTGGATACCCAGCAACGAGATGTTGTGAAACCATGGGCCCAGTTCTGTTATTCTGCGCTGGACTTCGTCAACGGTGAGGCTATCTGCCAAGCTTGTTTCTTTCTGCACTTTTTATGACTCGTATTTTACTGATCCGCCACGGAGCAACCGAATTAACCGGGCGTGTGCTATATGGGCGCATGCCGGGAGTTCACATCAGCTCGGAAGGTTGCAGGCAGGCCCGGGCATTAAGTCAGGCGCTCAAGGAGCGGTATGAAATTCATGAAATTATCTCCAGCCCCCTGGAGCGGGCACTCGAAACGGCGCAATATCTGGCGGACGCGCTGGAGCTGCCGGTTTCAACCGACGATGACATGATCGAACTGGATTATGGCAGTTGGATGGGGCTGACTTTTACGGAAATCCGGAAGTCGGACGAGTGGCAGCACTATAATCGTTTGCGGTCGGTCATCAGTCCGCCTCAAGGCGAGTTGATGATGCAAGTGCAGGCGCGCGCCTGGACGGCCATGGAAAGAATTCTGTCCCGCCATGCGGAGCGGGAAACGACCACGGTGGCGGTGGTATCTCACGGCGACGTGATCCGGGCGCTGCTGATTTTGTTATTAGGCATGCCGCTCGATCACATACACCGTTTTGAAGTATCGTTAGGATCATTAAGTGAAGTTGTATTCGATGGCCGGTATGCGCGTGTCATCAGAATGAATCAAATCTTCCATTAGCGCATAAGAGCGGGATTTCCATCGATGCTGCACGAGACCATACTCAACCGAAAAGACCTGTTGGAGCTGCTTGTCTCTCAACTTCATGAATTTGTGATTGTTCTGGCGGACACGGACGGTGTTTTCACTTCCTGGAATCCCGGCGTTCAGAAGGTTTTTGGATACGGAGCGGACGAGTTCATCGGGCAACCCGCAGAGGTCCTGTTTCCGCTCGCCGAACGCTTAACGGGCGCTCCCCGGCGCGAATTGGAGCATGCGGCGGAAACGGGGCGCACTTCTGATGCGACCTGGCTGGTTACGAAGTCCGGCGCCCAAATCCTGGCGGAAGGCATTACCGTGGCGTTACGAGATCACGGCGGAAAGCTGGCGGGATTCGGCAAGGTTCTCCGCGATGTCACGGAGCGGAAAAATGCGGAAGATAGCCTTAAAGCCCTGGCGCGAGCGCTCGATCAATCGAATGTGATCGTGCGCAGTTGGGACGGCACGATAGAACACTGGACAGCCGGGTGTGAGCGGCTGTATGGATGGACGGCGCAGGAAGCTGTCGGGCAGATTTGCCAGGAGTTTTTGAAAAGTAAATCTTCGGATCCGCTCGAAGAAATCAATCGCCAGATGAAAGCGACGGGAATTTGGAAAGGAGAACTCGAGCACTCGCGGCGGGATGGAACGAGACTATCGATTGCCGCTACCTGGGTTTTGATGCGAGACGGGGCGGATGAGCCCGGCATGGTCATTGAGACGCAAACAGACGTCACGGCGCATTCCCAGATGCGCCGTGAGTTGGAGGCCGCGAATAAGGAGTTGCAAACAATCAAGGGAGAATTAGAAAGATCCAACGAGGAACTGGAAGAGTTCGCACGCATTACTTCGCATGATCTGAGCGCGCCGCTTACCAGCACGCGCTGGTTAACAGATCTGCTGGAAAGCCGCCATAGCGGGCAACTTGATGAAGACGGCAAAAAGTGCGTCAAACAGATTTCACAAGGTTTGGCGCGCATGTCGGATTTGGTGGAGGGAATTCTGGCCCACGCGCGGGTGGGCCGGAGTCCCATTGGCAACTCTCACTGTACCGAGGCGGAAGAAGCGTTCGCCATAGCGACGGAAAACCTACGCAAGGATATCGAGACGAGCGGCGCAACGATTGAACACGAGCCTTTGCCGGCGGTAAAAGTGGAAGCGCGAGCGGTCAGCCAATTATTTCAGAATCTTCTTTCCAACGCTATCAAGTACCGGCAGCCGGATGCGCCGCTTTCCATTGCTGTTGGCGCGGCTAAACAGGACGGGATGTGGAGGTTTGCCGTTCGCGACAATGGCATCGGTATCGAGCCGGAATGGTTTGAGCGTATTTTTCAGCCCCTGCAGCGGCGGCATGGGCTGAACGTCTCGGGAAGCGGCATTGGGCTGGCGACTTGCAAAAAAATCGTGAACCGGGCAGGCGGGCGGATCTGGGTTGAATCAGCCGTTGGCTCGGGATCGACATTTTTCTTTACTCTTCCCGCCGCGCCGGAGTAGCGGCAAGCGCCGTCAATTCCTTCTGAACCTCTTCGATCACCGGTTTCCAGTTGTCCGGCGTCGTTTGACGGAAGAGGCGCATGGTCGGATACCAAGGAGTGTCGCCGCGCTTTAACATCCAACGCCAGTCGCAGGCAAAGGGTAGCAGAGTCCAGGTCCGGCGTCCGAGAGCGCCCGCCAGATGCGCGGTCATCGTGTCAACCGTAATAATCAGATCGAGGCGATTCATCTCGCGAGCCACCTGCAAAATGCAGGTTGACTCTTCCGCTAAACTTTTTACCTGATAGGCCCAGGGTTGCAATTGCGCATGCTCCGGTCCCGCCTGAACGCTGAAAAACAACGCTCCCGGTGTTTCGAAAAGGGGCAGAAGGAGTTCAACTGGAATTGTGCGGGCGCGGTTGAAGCTGCTGGCGGCCCAAGCAAGGCCGACGCGCAAGGGCTGTGATAAGGGGTCAGCGACAGGCGCTGCTTCCGGCAGATGCAGATAGGGAATACTCCTGGGAATGGAGGAAAGCGTCGTGCGAAAGATGCGCGGCAGTTCGTTAATTTCTATTTGCTGATTCCAGGGTGGCTCCGTTTCTCCCCAGGTCATAATCCGGTCAGCAATTTTTGCCGCTTCCAACAATTGCTTGAGTTTCGGCTGCGCTTCAATCGTGAGCGTTCGCGCTTGCGCTTTGATCAGCGGAGCGTAGCGAATGAATTGAATTGGGTCGCCCAAACCGTGCAGGCATCGCAGGAGAACGTCCTTGCCGATCAGGCTTTGGCCGTCCCAGAAGCGATGCGGGTCGGGGTTGCCGCGAGCTTCAATCGCATCGCTTTCCCGCCAAGCTGCCTCATAGTCGCCCGCCAGCATGTAACAGGTCCAGCGTCCGGCGGCGCAAATATCAGGGGGATAGGCGGCATCTTCCGCCGCGCGGAAAAGCTCCAGCGCTTCAGCGATGCGCATTTGGGAGAGGCAGTGGTGAGCTTCTGCTAATACGTCAGTAGCCCCGCTGATACCCCTCTTAATTTGCTGTTCCTCCGAGTCTTCCGTGGTGATGCGCCCATCGTCGATCCGGTTTCGGAATCACAGGTAGAATGATGGCGGACGGATAACCGCTCTGATGGAATACAGTTTGATGAGCTTTCGTCATTTTCTCTTCATTGGCGTTTGCCCGTATTGAGTTCAGGCTTCGATCAAAACGCGGAAAGTTGCTGGACGACACCTCCAGGCGAATTCGATGGCCCGCCGCAAAGAGATAGCTAGTCACCCCGGCATCGACCGTGATCTGGTAAGCGGTATTGCGTTTGACAAAAACCGGCTTCTCCAGCGACAGGCGATAGCGCAGGCGTTGAATGCCGTCCGTTACCAGCAACGGATTCCCGTTTGGCGGCACATCAACCAGTTTCGCTGTGAAATCCGTGTCGTTGGCGGAAGTAGCAACAT